>NZ_JBFRQW010000060.1:0-109506 GCF_041472735.1 Vibrio sp. 10N.261.46.E11 | reverse complement strand
ACCTTAAATGATAGGTGTTGCCTAGTTTTAGGGGTTTTTTTATGGATACAGTAATGACAATCAGGATGACTAAGTGAGCAGATTATTACGCAGGAGATGTCTTAGCACAAAAGATAGATACAGCGATAGATAGAACGGATCAGGTGTACAAAAGGACTTTTAATATTTAGAGGAGGTATTGCAAATGGGGAAGAGTATTACGGTAAAACTGAGGGGAAAACTGGTTTGCGAGAGAAAGTGACGCAAGTTGCTAATGCAACCTGCGCCGACTTAAAATCTTATAGAGCTACAACGTTTGCAGCTTGAAGACCTTTTTGGCCTTGCTCTACTTCGAAAGACACTTGTTGGCCTTCTTTAAGAGTCTTGAAACCTTCAGAAGCGATAGCACGGAAGTGTACGAATACGTCAGCGCCGCCGTTGTCTTGAGTTAGGAAACCGAAACCTTTCTCTTCGTTAAACCATTTTACTACGCCGTTTACTTTGTTAGACATGATGTGTCCCTTATATAAAAATAAAAAATTAATCGCCAAAAAGTGCGATGCGCTGAAAGCTTGAATTATTTAATGTATCTATGAAGCCAAGGGAAACACTGAGAATAACAATGAAGCAATACTAAGGGTTTTACTTTACAACTGGATGTTTCATTTAATAACCCTGAAAACAGAGCAAGCACATTCTTGGTGATCCTGACCAGGTTGTAAAGCGTTATTTGAATAAAATGACTATTTTTTGTTCAGTTAACTTCTATTCAGCCCTACAACATCACTGAACTTCATTTACAAAGCTCTGATCTTAAAGAATTACTCATCCGGCTGCTTGGTTCGAAGATCCACATATGGCCAGTAATGGTGCCCTACTCGAATCAAGAGTACGACAAAAGCAAAAACAAGCGCCGCAACAGCACTCTCCACGTAACTAAACTACCAGTATCTTCACACCTAGTTCTCGTAAAGCATCAAGCACCTTAGGGTCAGCGCCGTCATCTGTAATCAATGTGTCAATCTGAGAAGCGGTAGCGAGTAACTTTCCACCATGCTTACCTACTTTGCTGCTATCTATCAGAGCCACAATACGATCACCATACTCCAGCAGCTTTTTCTCTGCCATATAGACCAATAGATCAGAGGTATGCACACCAGCTGTCGTAACACCCGTACCCGTAAAGAAGACAAAACGACTTTTATGGTCATCTGCTGCTTCTTCATCTGGAGAAATAGTGATCTGACGTTCGGGTAGATATTGGCCACCAAGTATGATGATACTTTGATGATCTTGACTAATCAGCTGATAAGCCAATGGCATAAAATTCGTCACAACTTGCACATCACGATGCGCTAAATGCTCTCCCATCAAAAAAGTCGTATTGCTACCACTCACAATAATACTGTCGTGCTCTTCACACATATCTGCCGCAGCTTTAGCAATTCGCTTTTTCGCTACATAGCTTTCTATATCTGTTTCGCAGGGGATAAAGCTGCTTGGTGCATGAGTTGCGGCTAGGGACGAGTCAAAATTGATTACCTCTGCCCCATTACGGATTTTTTTCAGCCTCCCTTCTTCCGCCAACTTTGTAATGTCCCGACGAGCTGTAGATAAAGAGATATCTAACATCTTCACATAGTCATTTGTCGTTATAAACGTATGACTCGTTAGATGATCTAACAAGCTTCTATGACGCTGAGCTTCATTCATTGTTCATACCATTAAGTTCTTTTGAATTATTTTGACGCATTATGAACTTTTGAGCAATTAGATTCTCAAAATGAACTCTTTTGAATTAATTTGACTCGAAATATGTGATAGAAACCATTGTTTTGTTCATAATAAATCAAAAATGACTTTACGTGACCGCATTTGACCGTCTATAGTCATTTTGCGTCATGAGAAGTCACTGGAGAGTAAAATGAAATACCAAGCAGTAATGATTGATTTAGATGGAACACTGTTAAGTGATGCTGAGCAGATCTGCGTGACTAACAAACAAGCGATTTGTCTTGCCGTTAATAATGGATATCAGGTGAGCTTGGCGAGTGGTAGACCGCACCAGCTGATGATGCCATATGTTGACCAGCTTCAATTATCGCTACCAATCATCTGCTGCAATGGTGCCTATATTTATGACCCTAAAACACAACGTGTTCAACATCAGCACACAATTAGTCATGAATCACTAACGGGTCTGTTGAGCTTACTGAATGATGGACATTTCGCCTTCACCATCTATTCAAGTAAAGGCATCTTTGCTCAAAAAGAATCAACTCATACAAAGGGTTTAGAAAAAAAGGCTGAGGTTATTAATGCCGCAATGGAGCTGCAGGTTATCCCAACGCTGACCGAACTCATCGCTCGCAGTGGCGATGTATACAAAGTATTAGTGTCTAGCCAAGACAAAGAATCTCTAAACCAGTTACGAGATTCCTTAAAAACGCACTTCCAAGCTGACTTATCAACACCGAATAAATTGGACATTACGTCTAAAGCAGCCACCAAAGGCCACGCTCTTCAGCAGTGGCTAAATGACCAAAGAATTTCATCTCATAACACCATTGCTTTTGGGGATGGGGACAACGATGCCTCTATGTTCCGACTTGTCGGAGAACCTGTCGCAATGGCTAATGCCAGCCCTGCTTTAAAAGGCATGGCTAATCTAATTGTTACCAATAACAACGGCTGTGGAATTGGCCAGTACCTTCGCTTGATAGTGCAAGAAGGCCAACACACATGCCAAAACACTTTTAGTTACTAAGGATAAATCATGAAAAAAGTAAAAATTGCCGCAGGATTAGCACACGTAGATTACGGCCACATTGCAGACGTAGTGAAAGAAGTATCTGATGCTGGTGCCGATTACATCCACTGTGATGCAGCAGATATGCATGACCTGAAAAACCTGCAATTGATGGGGGGGCATCAAATTGTTGAAGGCATTCGTCCTTACACTGAAAAGCCAATTGAAGTTCACGCTTACTTCAAAGATTGCGACAAGTTATTTATCGATAAAATCGCTGCTGCTGGTGCAGACATGCTGATTCTACCAGCTGAGCATTTTATCGGTGCTCCTCTGTGTTACATCATTAAGTACTGTCAAAACCACGGAATGAAATTTGGTTTAACCGTTGGTGCATTAACGCCAGTGTCATTTGTTAAAGAATCTATCTACTACCTAGACCGTTTACACATTGTTATTCACGGCATTACTGATGGCGATGATGAATGGTTATGGCGCAAATCTGCGATTGCAATGATCCGCGAAGCACGTGAACTCATCAACGAACGCAACCCTAACTGTGAGCTATGTGTTGATGGCGGTATCCGTAACCACAACATCGAAGAACTGCTTAATGAAGATATTGACGTGATGGTTGCATCGACAAATATCTTTGGCCACAAAGACGGCATCACAGCAGGCGTTCGTGACTTCCGCGCAGCAATCGACCAACTGGAAGATAAAGCAGCGGCAGACACAAAAGAAGTCGAAACCGTTTAAGTAATTGCCTAGCGCAGCTTCTATCGAATCGATGCGCCACAGCAATCTAGAAATAACGGTGCTAAACCTACCCCCCTCTATGCTCGGGTTTGGCACCACTACCAAGGATTAAACCATGACACAGTTTCAACACTATCAACCGACCAAGCTAACCTTTGGTGCGGGTGAGATTCAGAAAATAGGTCAGCTTATCGCTCAATATGGCACACGTTGCCTAGTAGTATCCGAACCTATTTTTGATGCAGTAAAGCCAGCCTATGACCGCATTTTTACTTTGCTTTCAGAGCAAGGAATTGAAGTGACTCATTTTGATGGTGTCGTACCGAATCCGCCTACAACCGTCGTTGAACTTGGCCGCCAAGTGGCCATCGGAAATAACTGTGATGTGGTGTTGGCCATTGGTGGTGGTTCATCGATTGATACAGCAAAAATCATTTCGGCAACAATTAATGCAGAGTCTCTAGATTGGGCTCATTGGTTTGCCACTTATGATTCACCGTTTGGGGACGTCAACCCACTACCCGCGAAAGTCGTACCTTTGATCGCTGTACCTACAACATCGGGAACTGGCTCTCAAGTGACGCAAGCGGCAGTGATTACCGACCTTGAGCAACATGCAAAGCTAACACTGTTTCACCCTGAATTTTTCCCTTGTGAAGCGTTAATCGATCCAGAGCTCATGCTGACACTGCCTCCACGTATGACAGCTATGACAGGATTTGATGCTTTTTCACATGCGTTTGAATCATTTACGGGTACTCGACCATCTCCATTTGTTGATGGTATGGCGTTAGAAGCAATGAAGCTTGTCATTGATCACCTACCGAGTGTTGTCGACAACGGCGCAGATTTACATGGCCGCTGCCAACTCGCGAAAGCAGACACACTTGGCGGGATCTCGCTAGCTAATGGCGGTGCGGGGGCACCACACCCTTTAGGCGAAATCTTAGGTAGTAGCAAAACAAACCTACCACATGGGTTAACACTCGCAGTGGTTTATCCAGCTTATGCACAACTTCAATGGCGCAAGCAACCAGAGAGATTTGCTCAAGTGGCTGAGTTATTTGGTGCTGTGGGAAGTACCGAAGAAAAAGCTCAATCATTAGCGGCTGCTCTTGTGAAATTCCTTGAACGTATCGGTCTTGAATCGAACTTAACTCAAGTAGGTGTCACCAAAGAAGATGTTCAAAAGTTGGAGCCGGCTTTTTGCTTTGATCTACCACTAACCAGTGGTGAAGAAATGAAAAAAGTATTGCAGGCCAGTTTGGTTGAATAAGCGACAGTCACAAATTCACGTTTGTCATAATTAAAGAAAATGGAGATTGAAACATGGAATACAAGAACAACACTTTAGGTCATACAGCTTTGAAATTGGAAAGAGAGGAATTCATTGCCAGTAACCTAAAAGCGTTGGTCTTTGACTTCGATGGCCTTCTCGTCGATACCGAAACCTGTATGTTCAAAGCCTGGGAAGCTTTGTTAAAACCATACGGAGTTGAAGTTTCGCCACTCCAGGTTGCTGGCCTAGTTGGGAGCTCAGCGCCAGCAACCTACCTTTATCAACTATTCAACAAAGCGTCGAATCAAAAGCTCTCCGATTCACAAATTCGCGATCGAGTGATCGCTCATGCCTACCAATTAATTGCTTCAATAACAGAACGAGAAGGTGTCCGTCAGTATCTAGACTTTGCTAAATCACACTCATTGAGCATTGCACTGGCCACCAGCTCAGAGGCTGAACATTACATGCCAATTCTGAATCGTTTGAACCTTACACACTATTTCGACTGCTTTATCGGAGCAGAAGACATTGCCTCAGATAGACGGAAACCACATCCCGATGTGTATTTAGCGGCATTAGAACAACTCGGTGTATCTGCCCATCAAGCCATCGCTTTCGAAGATTCCCCTCCTGGAATTATGGCGGCTCGATCGGCAGGAATACCAACAGTTGCAGTCACCAATTTGCTCACTCGTCACCTCGATGTCTCGCTAGCCAACGTGGTGCTGAGTTCGATGAATGATCAAACGCTACTGCAATTGATAAACCAACTTACCGAGAATGAACAATGAATAAATTAGAACAACTGAAAAAGCACACCACTGTCGTTGCCGACACAGGTGATATTGATGCTATTGCTGCATTTCAACCTGAAGACGCCACAACTAACCCATCTCTAGTACTAAAAGCCGCAGAAATGCCGCAATACGATCACTTAATCGCCGATGCGATCACTTGGGCAAAAGCACAAAGCAACGACAAATCACAACAGTTGATCGACGCTGGAGACAAACTGGCGGTCAACATTGGTTTAGAAATTCTAAAAACGGTACCGGGGCGCATCTCAACAGAAGTCGACGCTCGTATGTCATTCGACAGAGTCGCAAGCTTGGCAAAAGCTCGTAAGCTTATCGGCATGTATAACGAAGCTGGCATCAGTAACGACCGAATCCTAATTAAGTTAGCGTCAACTTGGGAAGGCATTCGAGCAGCTCAAGAACTAGAGAAAGAAGGCATCAATTGCAACCTAACGCTGCTGTTCAACTTTGCACAAGCCAAAGCCTGTGCAGAAGCCGGTGTATTCTTAATCTCACCTTTTGTCGGTCGTATCCTAGATTGGTACAAAACCAATACCGATAAAAAAGAGTACCTTCCTCATGAAGATCCTGGTGTCGTTTCAGTCTCTGAAATTTACAACTACTACAAAGATCATGGCTACAACACGGTTGTGATGGGCGCGAGCTTCCGCAATGCCGATGAAGTCCTAGCATTAGCGGGCTGTGACCGTTTGACCATAGGCCCTGCAATTTTAGACCAACTTGCAGCACAAGAAGGCTCTGTTGAGCGCCTACTCTTTGCCGACCGTGACACCATCAAAGAGACACCAACAGCCATGACTGAAGCACAGTTCCGCTGGGAGATGAACCAAGACCCGATGGCAACAGAAAAGCTCGCCGAAGGCATCCGTAACTTTGCCGTCGATCAAGGCAAGTTAGAAACCATGATCGAAGCACGCCTGTAGGAGAAGATGATGATTACACGAACTAAATTAGCCGACGCTATTCGCGTTCTAAGCATGGACGCAGTACAAAAAGCAGGCTCGGGCCACCCCGGAGCACCGATGGGCATGGCCGATATCGCTGAAGTTCTATGGCGTGATTTTCTAAAACACAATCCGAGCAACCCTAACTGGGCCGACCGCGACCGTTTTATCTTGTCGAATGGCCATGGCTCAATGCTTATCTATAGCTTGTTACACCTATCTGGTTACGAGCTATCAATGGATGACATCAAATCTTTTCGTCAATTACACAGTAAAACCGCAGGTCACCCTGAATACGGTTACGCTCCAGGTATTGAAACCACTACCGGCCCATTAGGACAAGGCATCACCAACGGTGTCGGCATGGCTTTGGCTGAAAAAGTGCTGGCTGAACAGTTCAACCGTGAAGGCCACGACATTGTTGATCACCACACCTACGTGTTCATGGGCGACGGCTGCATGATGGAAGGTATTTCTCATGAAGCATGTTCACTTGCCGGTACGCTTGGATTAGGGAAACTGGTCGCTTTTTGGGATGACAATGGCATTTCGATTGATGGCGAAGTCGACGGCTGGTTCTCTGATGACACACCAAAACGTTTTGAAGCCTACGGTTGGCATGTTATTGCTGATGTTGATGGTCATAACGCTGATGATATTCACAAAGCGATTACTGAAGCTAAAGCCGTAACAGATAAACCAACCTTAATTTGCTGCAAAACCGTGATTGGTTTTGGCTCACCAAACAAGTCAGCCAGTCATGACTGTCATGGTGCTCCGTTAGGTGCTGATGAAGTCGCATTGGTTCGACTCAACCTCGGCTGGGACCATCCTGAATTTGAAATTCCTCAAGATGTATACCAAGCATGGGATGGGAAAGATAAAGGACAAAGCAATGAAGATGACTGGCAAACACGTTTCAATGCTTATCAAGAGACGCACCCAGAATTAGCCGCTGAGTTTTTGCGTCGTAGCCAGAACCTATTACCTGAAAATTGGGATCAGCACACTCAAGATCTAATCCAGACTTTGCAAGCGAATCCACAAACCATCGCGACTCGCAAAGCATCACAAAATACTATTGAAGCATTCGGACCAATACTGCCAGAGTTTTTGGGAGGTTCTGCCGATTTAACCCCTTCAAACTTAACTAACTGGTCAGGCTCAAAAGCAATTACCGCTCAAGATGCGTCAGGAAACTACTTGAGTTACGGCGTTCGTGAATTTGCGATGTCTGCAATGATGAATGGCGTGGCGTTGCATGGTGGCTTTATCCCATACGGCGGTACGTTCTTGATGTTCATGGAGTACGCTCGTAACGCGCTTCGTATGGCAGCACTAATGAAGCAACGCAGTATCTTCGTTTATACCCATGACTCTATCGGTTTGGGGGAAGATGGTCCGACACACCAACCGGTTGAACAAATCGCATCGCTTCGACTTACCCCAAACATGAGCACTTGGCGTCCTTGCGACCAAGTAGAAACCGCGGTGGCTTGGAAGTCTGCTATCGAACGTTTTGATGGCCCAACGTCATTGATTTTCTCTCGCCAGAACCTTGTTCAATTCGAACGTGACCAAAACACGCTTTCCAATGTAGCGAAAGGTGGATACATCCTTTCTGACTGTGAAGGTGACCCACAGCTGATTCTAATCGCTACGGGCTCTGAAGTAGCACTCGCCATGGAAGCAAAAGTACAACTCAGCCATGTTCGCTGCCGCGTAGTTTCAATGCCGGCCACCGATATTTTTGACGCACAAAGCGCGGAATACAAGGAACAGGTTTTACCAAGCCATGTTACAGCACGAGTTGCCATAGAGGCTGGTATCCGTGACTACTGGTTCAAGTATGTCGGGCTACACGGCGACATTGTGGGAATGACAAGCTTTGGTGAATCAGCACCAGCAGAACAACTCTTCGAAATGTTTGGATTTACAGTCGAAAACATCGTTGAAAAATCCCTAGCGGTTCTGGAGAAGTAATATGAGCATGGCACAACGCTTTATTGAAAACCAAAGCCAAGACTGCCTGCGAACTAAGGCTGCAAAAGTAGCCTTAGAGCAAGTCCTAAAAACGCTAACACCTTCTAGCGTGATTGGTATCGGAACTGGTGCAACAGTTGAAGTTTTCATTCAACTATTAAAAGAAAGTGGCGCTGAGTTTGCTCATTGCGTATCCAGTTCGGTTCGCTCAAGTCGAGCTTTATCCTCTGCAGGGCTGAATGAGATATCCATATCTGAATGTGGCCGTGTTGATTTCTACATTGATGGCATTGATGAAGGTCTTACAACCGGCATGACCGTGAAAGGTGGTGGTGCGGCACTGGCTCGTGAAAAAGTACTCGCGACGCTTGCTCTAAGCTTCATCACCATCGCAGATAGCGGTCGATTGGTCACTCAACTCGGAAAGTTTCCACTCCCTGTAGAGGTTTTACCTGCCGCACAAACTGCTGTGTTTAATGCCTTACAAAGCCTTGGTGGACACCCGACGTTGCGCCAAGACTGCACCACTGATAACGGCAATATCATTCTCGATGTTGCTCATTTGGACATCGCTGAACCAAAGCGATTAGAACTCCAAATTAACGCTATTCCTGGCGTCGTCGAGAACGGTATTTTCGCGCAAAGAACGGCCGATTTCATGGCTTTTTCGAATGCAGAAGGTACGTATTTATTATCAAAGCAACACGTTCAATAGCTGGGATTTATAATCAAAATGAGACCTCGCTTGCAAGTCTATTTACAAGCATGTCAGTAAGGATAATTTAGGAATAAAACATGACGGAAAGCAATTTTTCAGCTCAAACACTGCGCTATTTTGATTCAAATATTGAAACGTTTACGCGTGATCTATCTGAGCTAATTGCTATTCCGTCTGTACGAGATATCAGCAGCTGTTCACCCAATGCTCCTTTTGGTTTACCGATTAGAAACGCATTCGACTTTCTCATTAACTGGGCGAAACGAGAAGGGTTTGAAGTCCGTGATCATGATGGTTATGCCTTGGACGTCAGCTTTGGCGAAGGCTTACAAGAAATCGGCATATTGCATCATGTAGATGTGGTAGAAGCCGGTAATTTGGACTCATGGTTAACCCCTGCATTTGAGATGCACCAACAAGGTGATGACTTATTGGGGCGAGGCGTTACCGACAACAAAGGCCCGTTAATGGCCAGTCTGTATATTCTCAAGATGTTTAAAGCGCTTGATGTAACACTCGACAAAAAAATAAGAGTGATCATCGGCGGCGCAGAAGAGACAACTTGGGAATGTGTAGAGCATTATTTTAATCATAACCCTCAACCGGATTATGGTTTCTCTCCAGATGGCGACTTCCCAATCGTTAATGGAGAAAAAGGCATCCTATATGCGTCATTGCAACGAGAATTCCCAACTCACAATGGCCTAGGAACTTGTCAGATCGTAAGCATTGAAAGTGAGCGTGACAGAACATCCACCTGCTATCAATTATCGATTTATCTGACAGGAGAAAAAGCGGCTGAAGTAGCAGCAACATTTGAAACTTCAGCAACGGTCACTCTTGCCAATGTGGCACAAAGTGACAACCACCAACAAAAGGAGTTGTACTGCGTTGAGTTGTCAACGCCGTGGGAGAAATCTCGCAACCCGCATAAGGTCGATAACTGTATGGATCAGTTTGTTCGTCACATGCGACATGTTGAAGGGTTAGACACTAACTCTCGAAATTTAATTGATTTACTAGACGCGTGTTTTAGTGATTCCAATGATGCTTCGAAATTAGGGCTAGCACACCAAGATAAGGAAATGGGGTCGACTACATGCTGTGTCTCCTCCATCAATTTGAATCAACATGGCTACAACTTGGATTTTGATTTTCGGTTTCCTAAAGGACTGACTATCGATCAAGCTCGTACCCAACTCCAGTATGTATCCCAACAATACGGAGTGAGATTGATTGAACACCAGTACTTACCTCTATCTTACCTCTCACCCGAAAGTGAACTTATCCAAGCAATGGGAAAAGCTTATTCCGAAGTGACCAAAATGGACGCTCAGTGCTTTAGTAAAGGTGCGGCTTCTTACGCGCGCGCGCTAAACAATGGTGTGGCATTCGGACCTACTTTTCCTGGTGATGTGACTCGTGTCCATGAGCCTAATGAAAGGCTCAGCATCGAGTCATTAAAAAGAGCAATAACAATATACGTGAAAGTTCTCATATCACTTTAGGAGTAAATTATGAGAGATAAGGTTCAAGCACTTGCTGGAGGTATGATGGTATCCATCATCGTACTGGTTATCGCAGGTATATTTATTGGTGTGGGCGCTGGTGTTGTAAACCAAATGTCTGCTACCGACTCTGTTATTTGGGCATTCTTTAAGCTGATGTTAGATCTTGGCTTGATGGTCATGCGCAATCTACCGCCTTTCTTTGCGATTGGTCTAGCGTTCGCGCTGGCGAAATCTGAAAAAGGTTGGGCAGCCTTCACTGGCTTTACCATGTTCATGTGTTTCAACGTCGCTATCGGATCGATCGCTGCATTTCACGGATGGACTCAAGAAACTACAAGCGTTGCGTCATTAATGAATGATGCTGGCTACGACAAAGTAGCAGCGCAAAACTTCAACTCTTTATGGGGTGAGTCTTTAGGTATCTTCGCTTACAACATGGGGATCTTTAGCGGTATTCTTGTTGGTTGTATTACGGCTTGGATCCACAACCGTTACTACAAATTCGAAATGCCTGCACTCTTGAGCTTCTTCTCAGGCCCTCGTGCCGTAGTGATTTTTGCTTACTTCGCTATCATGCCTATCGCGCTGTTTGTTTACTACGCTTGGCCGCCGATCGCTGGGGCACTGCAGTCCATCACTACTTTGATTACTAGCTCAGGTATTTTTGGCTCTTTCCTATTTGGCGTATTTGACAAAGGCTTATTGCCATTTGGCTTACATCACCTTATCGCCTTCCCTATTGAATACACTCGTGTTGGTGGCGTAATGGAGATTGATGGTGTTGTTTACGAAGGTGTTCGTAACATCATGAATGGCCAAATGAGTTCACCAGAGGCAACGAGCTACATTACACATAACTTTACCAGCGGTCGTATTCCAATCCAAATTGGTGGCCTAACGGGTGCTGCTTATGCAATGTACGTAACAGCAAAAACAGCCAATCGTAAGAAGGTAGCCGCTATCATGGTGCCTGCGGTATTTACGGCTGCTGTTATCGGTATTACCGAGCCACTAGAATATACCTTCCTATTCGTCCAACCATTCCTATTCTTTGCAGTGCATGTTCCGCTAAATGGTCTTGCTTATGTGATCACCGAAATGATGGGTGTTTCAATTCACGGAAATCAGCTGCTATTTATGGTGCCTAACCTACTACAACCTGAAAAGGTTCATGCTTGGGCTCTATTGTGGATTATCCCACTATACTTCGCGATTTACTTCTACACATTCAAGTTCTTCATCCTAAAGTTTGATTCAAAAACTCCAGGTCGCGAAGAAGAAGATGGTGATATCGCCCTGTATTCAAAAGAAGACTTTAAAAAGAAAAAGGATCAGACCTCAAAAGGACTGCCTGTTGAAATCATTAAGGCGCTGGGTGGAGCTGACAACATTGAGAACGTGACAAACTGTGCAACTCGACTGCGTGTTTCGCTGCATGACGAATCACTAACGGCAAGCGATAAAGTTTGGAAACAACAGCTCAACGCAATTGGTGTCGTCAGAATGAATAAAGGCATTCAAGTGATATATGGAGCCAACGTTATTACGATTGCCTCTGGTATCAAAGAAGCCCTTGGTGTCGACTCTTAGCTAAGCGCAACTTCCGTAACCCTACTGTTACGAATCTATAGAAACCAATAACTGACAATTCCTCCTGTGACTACAAGTCACAGGAAGGGATTCGTGCACCTGAAATATGGGAAATATAAAAATGAAAGCAATGACAAAACATGCAGTTACTTTACTTGCTCTTTGTGTTTCTGGCGTCCTACACGCAAACGAAAATACAACATCAAGCTGGTCTGAGCGCAACCCGATCGTCTTCTGGGGAGATAGAGCCAATGAGGACTGGAGCTATGTCGATGGTCTAGACGAAAGTCAAAAAAGCTTTTCAGAAAAACTCAAACGCTTGGATATTGATGACAGTGGTGACTGGAAAGTCTCATTTAGCGGTAATGTAAAAGCCGCAGTCGATAACCGTTGGAATCACATGTACGACGGAGAAAACCGCAAGAAAAATGAACTGCGTACTCGCATGCAATTCTCCACCAATGTGACTTACCAAGACTGGATGCGTGTATTTGGTGAAATTCGAACCAACTACACTAACCTCGATAGTCCGGGTCCAGTTGACGATGCCGGTACTGACTTCCACCAGTTGTTTACCGAATTCAAATTACTCGATGACGGTGAGCAATACCTAAGTACCCGCCTTGGTCGCCAAGAAATATACTTAAATGAATGGCAAATGATGAACCGTGAACCAACGCCAGTTCAATCAAGTTGGAATGCAGCCAGCGCAAAATACAGCGTAGCAGGCATCAATTTTGACGCATACTACGGCGAAGAAGTATTCCCTCTCTACAAAGATGGCAGCTTCGGTGGCAACTGGGATGATAAAACCAATGGCAAAAAATCGACCGGCTTATTCGCTAATTGGAGAACTGACTTCGGGGCAATGCAAGCCTACATAATGAGTAATAGACTCACCAATGAAAGCTTTGTTAATGCACCAGATGGTGACGTCGACATTCAAGTTTTAGGCTTACATGCCCATGACTTTGTGAGTGAAGGGTTTGGTTACATGCTCGACGGTGTTTACCAATTTGGTGATCATGCAGGTAAAGATATCTCAGCCTACATGGCTTATGCCGATTTGAACTACAACTGGAAAGCAGACTGGAACTATCGCTTAGGTCTGAACCTACATTATGCATCAGGTTCAGATAAAGACAGCGACAAAGTGAACACGTTTAACCCTTTGTGGACAGGTGACCCACTGGGTTTCGCGCATGACGGCGCTTACGGCAACGCAATGCAGGTCGGTTCTTACACTGTGATTGAGTATCAGCCGAAACAATCCATCATCGCTGGCTTTATGTCGACATGGCGTGCCAACACAGATGATGCAATCTATACACTCAACCAAGATGTATTATTTGGTGCAGAGTCTGACGAAAAATACGCTTACACCCAGTTCTATCTGCAATTCCATAATTACATCACAGGCAACTTAAAGTCTGAGTTAAATATGTACTACGCATTAGATAGCGACTACACACGTGACGTAGTCGGCAGTAGCAGTGATGACATTTCCCGTGTTGAAATCGCACTGATCTATAACTTCTAACACTGCTTATCAGGTTAGTATGTTACTAAATGAATTCGCCCAGCAATGCTGGGCGAATTTTTTAGATCATCATATTTCAGTTAATTGAATTACTCATCCGGCTGCTTGGTTCGAAGATCCACATATGGCCAGTAATGGTGCCCGACTCGAATCAAAAGTGTTGCTGCTGCTAAGATAAACGCTGCAACAGACAACCAAACGATGAGAACTGCATCTAACTCTTTCATGCCTAAAGTGATGTAGCGAGCTATTGCCATCATCGCGATGTAAATCGGATATCGAACCGGGATCTTACCGTTCATCACAAACTGCTGAACCATCGCCAACACTTCTAAATAGATAAACATCAGTAGAATATCGGTCAATTGCACTCGACGTTCAGCAAAAACATGCATGAACTCTTCGACCATCGCAAACAAGGTCGCGAGCGTGATCGCCACCAGCAATACCGCTTCCATAATGTGAAATACTTTTAAAAACGGCTTACTAAAAGATTTAGGTAAGTGAGAAGGCATAGTCACTCTTAAAAAAATAATTAATCCAGTCTCTACATTAGCATGCGCTCTAGAGAAGCGACGAATACAAAAATGGCCCCACATTCACTGCAGAGCCATCGACTTGTTTTTTTACTTAGCAACTTTCTAGTGGCTAACTAACCTTACAACAGAATCAGATAAGTTAAGAACACTACACACAGGCCGTAGATAAGAGGGTGAACTTCTTTACGCTTACCTGCAACAACCATTGTGAATGCGTAGCTGATGAAACCCATCGCCATACCGTTCGCTGGTGAGAAGCTTAAAACAGTGAACATGATGGTGAAGAAAGCTGCAATGCGTGACTCTTTCTTTTCCCAGTTAATCTGACCAAGACGGCCCACCATGTAGATGCCAACTACAACCATCGCAGGTGCAACCATTGCGGCTGAGAAAATAGAGAAGATTGGGTATAGGAACAGTGAAATTAAGAACAGACCCGCTACCATGACCGCAGCTAAACCTGTTTTCGCACCTTGAGAAGAAGCAATCCCCGATTCAGAGAAAGCAGTAATCGATGTGGTACCCAGAATAGAACCAATCACCGTACCGCCCGCATCTGCCACTAGCGCCGATTTTGCGTTCGGCACTTTACCGTCTTTGTCGATGATACCCGCATCGCGGCCAACACCCACAATCGTGCTCAAGCCATCGAAAAAATCGACAATCAGGAAGATAAGTACGATGAACAACAAATCGAACATTTTCTCAGGCGTAAAAGCTGAGAAGTCAAAGATAGCGCCAAAGCTGCCCGTCATGCTTGGTGGCATAGAAAAAAATTGGTCTGGGATGGGTGCGTTTGATGTGCCCATGAATACATCAGCAAGAATGGTCAGCGCGATAGCAGAAACGAACGAGATGAAGGTTGCTAGTTTAATGTCACGAACCATACAGCCCAATGCGATGAAGATACTCACATAAGCGATAATCACCTTCGGATCGGAAATGTCACCTAAGCCAACCAGTACGAACGGATTAGACACGATGATGCCTGCATTCTTGAGGCCTAAGAAAGCAATGAACAAGCCGAGAGAGACAGTAATCGCCAACTTCAAATCTTCAGGAATCGATTCAATCATCGACTTACGGATATTGGTCAATGAGAAAGCAAGATAAAGGATACCCGACAGGAAGATGCCAAATAATGCTTCATTCCAAAGTACCGCAACTGAGCCACTTAATAGTAAACCTTTGAAGAAGCCATTCATGCTCATGCCAGGCGCTAGCATGACTGGATAGTTACCCCAAACGCCCATGATAAGCGTTGCGATAGCAGCGGAAAGAGCGGTCGCTGTAAAGACTGCACCTTTGTCCATTCCCGGAATGCCACCCAAAATTGCTGGGTTAACCGCTAAGATATAACTCATCGCTAAGAAGGTAATAAAACCTGCGTATAGCTCAGTACTGATCGTGGTCTTTCTCTCTGAGAGTTTGAACAGGGTGTCAAGTGAGCCAGATGTCTTCTGGGCTTTCAGGGTGGAGTCGGTATTCACAACAAAACCTATGTATTAAATTAAGAAATTTGAGATTTAAATGCTGTGAGAATAGAGGGGGATCTACACTAAAAACTGTAGTCACCAAGGTAGGCTCGGTAGTAGAAACATTTGACCCATTTCATCAAACATATACAGCATTTAATCGTTTGCGCGGATTGTAAGGATTGAGATTAAAACTTCAACAAATTTTGTCGCGATCACATAAAAAATTGAAGATGAAGAGTCATTACATTTCTACGAAGATCGTCGAGAAGATCATTCGCTAATAAATAACGATCAAGCCAGTTGTTCTCAACCACCTAAATATGCTACTCTTCGCCTCCATTTTTCTGACCTAATTTTCACCAGTTGCCTCTATTAGTTTTACTTGTTATCCCTTTATAGACGTAACCATCGGAGCAATAATTAGAGTCAGTGCTATCTTTTATAGTGTCGGTTTATCACCTTCACTCAATCCAACCAACAGTGGAAATATACAGATGGGCAAAGGTACTCTTTACATCGTATCTGCACCTAGTGGCGCAGGTAAGTCGAGCTTGATCTCAGCAATGCTAGAAACCAATCCAACCTACGCAATGAAGGTATCTGTTTCACACACCACTCGCGGTATGCGCCCTGGTGAAGAAAATGGTGTTCACTACCACTTCGTAGAGAAGCATCATTTTGAAGACCTTATAGGGAAAGGTGAGTTCCTAGAGTACGCTGAAGTTTTCGGCAACTACTACGGTACTTCACGCGTTTGGATTGAAGAAAACCTAGACCGCGGTATCGATGTATTCCTAGATATCGACTGGCAAGGTGCTCGTCAGATCCGTGAACAAATGCCTCAAGCGAAGAGTGTCTTCATTCTTCCACCATCAAATGGTGAACTAGAGCGTCGTTTGAATGTTCGCGGTCAAGACAGCGACGAAGTTATTGCGAAACGCATGAGCGAAGCAAAATCAGAGATTTCTCACTATGCAGAATATGATTATGTGATCGTGAATGACGACTTTGATGCAGCCCTAATGGACTTCAGAGCTATCATTCGTGCGGAGCGCTTAAAAGAAGATAAGCAAGCAGCGAAATACAGCGGCATGCTTACTGCTTTATTAGCGGAATAATCTAGATCCCCTAGATTTTCCATTGAGATAAGTATACGGTGAGCTAGAAAGTCTCTAGTTAAACTTGTATACTTTCTCGTCATCAAAAATTTATTAGTTAATTACTATTTGGAGTCCTCATGGCACGCGTAACTGTTCAAGACGCTGTTGAAAAAGTTGGCAACCGTTTCGACCTAGTTCTTATTGCGGCTCGCCGCGCACGTCAAATGCAAACTGGCGGCAAAGATTCACTAGTGCCTGAAGAAAACGATAAGCCAACGGTTATCGCTCTTCGCGAAATCGAAGAAGGTCTTATCACTAAAGACGTACTAGATGCTCGTGAGCGTCAAGAGCAACAAGAGCAAGAAGCGGCTGAACTTGCAGCAGTAAGTAGCATCGCTCACACTCGCTAATAGAATCAACGTCATTCGAACTAATTAACCTTCCGGGCCTTTAATTTGTATCTATTCGATAGCCTCAAAGACGTTGCCCAAGAATACCTAACAGAGCCTCAAGTTGAGGCTCTGCGTCAATCTTATGTGGTAGCGAGAGACGCCCATGAAGGGCAAACCCGTTCAACGGGTGAACCATACATTATTCACCCTGTAGCAGTTTCAAGAATCCTGGCAGAAATGCGTCTGGATATCGAAACTCTGCAAGCTGCCCTACTCCACGATGTAATTGAAGATACTGAAGTTACAAAAGAGGAGCTAGAAGCTCAATTCGGCAATACCGTTGCTGAACTGGTTGATGGTGTATCTAAGCTGGATAAGCTTAAATTTCGTGATCGCAAAGAAGCGCAAGCAGAGAACTTCCGTAAGATGGTTCTCGCTATGGTGCAAGACATCCGCGTTATCTTGATCAAATTAGCTGACCGTACTCACAACATGCGTACGCTTGGGGCACTTCGCCCTGATAAGAAGCGTCGTATTGCTCGTGAAACTCTTGAAATTTATTCTCCGCTAGCTCACCGTCTTGGTATTCATAACATCAAGACAGAATTAGAAGAGTTGGGCTTCGAAGCCCTTTATCCTAACCGTTATCGCGTACTTAAAAACGTAGTGAAAGCTGCGCGTGGTAACCGTAAGGAGATGATCCAACGTATCCATAGCGAAATCGAAGGCCGCCTTGAAGAAGTCGGTTTGCCTGCTCGCGTACTTGGTCGTGAAAAGAATCTGTTCTCCATCTATAACAAGATGAAAACCAAAGAGCAGCGCTTCCACACCATTATGGACATCTACGCTTTCCGCGTCGTAGTTGAAACACCTGATACTTGTTATCGCGTACTTGGTCAGGCCCACAGTCTGTACAAGCCTCGTCCTGGCCGCATGAAAGACTATATTGCGGTACCAAAAGCCAACGGCTACCAATCTCTGCACACGTCAATGATCGGCCCTCACGGGGTGCCAGTTGAGGTCCAAATCCGTACCGAAGATATGGAGCAGATGGCAGATAAAGGTGTCGCGGCGCACTGGTCTTACAAAGGTAATGGCTCGCGTAGCAGTAACGGCACAACCGCGCAGGTTAAAGCCCAACGTTGGATGCAGAGCTTACTTGAGCTACAACAAAGTGCAGGTAACTCATTCGAATTCATTGAAAACGTTAAATCTGACCTGTTCCCAGATGAGATCTTCGTATTCACGCCGAAAGGTCGCATTGTCGAACTTCCAGCAGGCGCAACAGCAGTCGATTTTGCTTACGCGGTGCATACCGACGTCGGCAACATGTGTGTAGGTGCTCGTGTAGACATGAACCCTTACCCACTCAGCAAATCGCTGAAGAATGGCCAAACTATTGAGATCATCAGTGCTCCGGGCGCACGTCCGAATGCAGCATGGCTCAACTACGTAGTGACCTCACGTGCGCGTACGAAGATCCGTCAGGTCCTGAAAACGATGCGTCGTGAAGAGTCGATTACCCTTGGCCGTCGCCTACTGAACCATGCACTTGGTGAACACTCTATTGCCGATGTCGGTCAAGAGAATATCGAACATGTATTGTCTGATCTACGTCTCGATAACATTGAAGACTTGCTAGCATCGATTGGTCTTGGTGAGCTGATGAGTATCGTTATTGCTCGTCGTTTATTGGGCGATGCTGACGAACTGACTGAAGTGGCAAACAACAGCGATACGCCTAGGAAGAAATTACCTATCCGTGGTGCTGAAGGCCTATTACTGACGTTCGCCAACTGTTGTCACCCGATTCCAGATGATCACATTATTGCTCATGTATCTCCAGGTCGTGGTCTTGTGGTGCACCGTGAATCGTGTCCAAACGTTCGTGGTTACCAGAAAGAACCGGATAAATACATGGCGGTTGAATGGTCTGACGATTACAACCAAGAGTTCACTGCTGAACTTCAGGTCGAATTACAGAACCATCAAGGTGCGCTGGCTGAGCTAACTAACGTTATCTCGAAAACCGGCTCGAACATTCACGGTATTTCAACCGAAGAACGTGACGGACGCTTGTACACAGTGACTATCTTGTTGACCACGAAAGATCGTGTTCATTTAGCGAGCATTATGAAGAAGCTACGTGTGATGCCACACGCGCTCAAAGTAAGACGTCGTAAGAACTAACGTTCGAATTTATTGGCAACTTTGCTAAGAATTGAAATCCCCTTAATGTTTTATCGCTTAAGGGGATTTTTTTGTGGCTGCGATTCTAGAGTTCCCCTAGCTTCATGCTATTCATGCCTGTACAAAAATCCAGTAAAATGCTTGAATAGATTATCTCTCTTACGTTTATGAGCCTTGTTATGTCACAGCTTTTATCTGCTATCCCTCTCAACTCTTTATCTGGAGTCGGCGCAAAAGTCGCAGAGAAACTGGAAAAGGTTGGGCTTAACAATGTACAAGACCTGTTATTTCATCTGCCTTTGCGCTATGAAGATAGAACTCGTATCTATCCCATCGTAAAGCTGCATGCCGGGCTGTGGGCTGCTGTGCAAGGCAAGGTGATGCATGTTGATACCATTTTCGGTAAACGTAAGATGCTCGCAGTAAAGATCAGCGACGGTAACGGCACGATTACGCTGCGCTTTTTCAACTTTACTGCAGGAATGAAGAATAACTTTGCCGAAGGCAAACAAGTGCATGCTTATGGTGAGATCAAGCGCGGCAATATGGGGCTTGAGATTGTCCATCCGGATTACAAATTCTTTGCTCCTAGGCAGCAACCAGACGTTGAAGCGAATCTGACTCCGGTGTATCCAACCACTGAAGGGCTAAGACAAGTCACGCTACGTAACCTCACAGACCAAGCTCTAGAGTTAATCGATAAAGCAGCCGTCAATGAGCTGCTACCGTCTGGTCTATACGACCACCAAATTACCCTCGCACAAGCACTGCATACCATTCACAGGCCGCCCCCGGGCATTGACCTAGAGCTGTTTGATGAAGGTAAACACCCTGCGCAACTGCGCCTAATTATGGAAGAGTTACTGGCTCAAAACCTGTCTATGTTGTCTGTTCGTAGCAAAGGGCAGCAAGACAAGGCAATGCCTTTTCCTCCAGTAAACACTCTTAAAGATAAGCTACTGGCTCAGCTGCCGTTTTCACCAACCAATGCCCAAGCACGAGTGACCAAAGAGATCGAAGCTGACTTGGAAAAGCCGCACCCTATGATGCGTTTAGTGCAAGGTGATGTGGGCTCTGGAAAAACCTTAGTCGCTGCACTGGCGGCGGTTCGCGCACTCGAACACGGTCAACAAGTAGCACTGATGGCACCAACTGAACTACTCGCGGAACAACACGCGATTAACTTTGCCAACTGGTTTGAGGCAATGGGTATTCAAGTTGGGTGGCTAGCAGGTAAGCTCAAAGGCAAAGCTCGTGAAACTGAACTAACACGAATTGCCAGCGGCGAAGCGCAAATGGTGGTCGGTACTCATGCGCTATTCCAAGAGCATGTCGAATTCAAAAATCTTGGTTTAGTGATCATTGATGAGCAACACCGATTTGGAGTCCACCAGCGACTAGAGCTGCGTGAAAAAGGCGCGAAGCAAGGTTATTACCCTCATCAGTTGGTGATGACTGCTACGCCAATTCCACGAACGCTTGCGATGACGGCCTATGCCGACCTTGAAACCTCGATTATTGATGAGTTACCACCGGGGCGAACCCCAATTCAAACCGTGGCGATTCCTGATACCAAGCGCGATGACATTGTTGAACGTGTGAAAAATGCGTGTCTCAATGAAGGCAAACAAGCTTACTGGGTGTGTACGTTGATCGATGAATCAGAAGTACTGGAAGCTCAAGCTGCAGCGGATACGGCAGAAGAGCTGCAACGCAAACTGCCCGACGTAAAAATTGGTTTGGTTCATGGCCGAATGAAACCCGCAGAGAAACAAGCGGTGATGCAGGAATTCAAAGAGAACAAACTGCACCTGTTAGTTGCTACAACCGTGATTGAAGTCGGTGTAGATGTACCGAATTCAAGCTTAATGATCATCGAGAACCCAGAGCGTCTTGGTCTAGCGCAACTGCACCAACTGCGTGGCCGTGTTGGGCGTGGTTCGGTCGCAAGCCATTGTGTACTGTTGTACCACTCCCCACTATCTAAAACCGCTCAGAAGCGCTTAGGGGTACTTCGTGAAAGTAACGATGGCTTTGTTATTGCTCAGCGTGATTTAGAGATTCGTGGCCCCGGTGAACTACTTGGTACCAAGCAGACAGGCTTGGCTGATTTTAAGATTGCCGACTTAGTCCGTGACCAGCGTTTGATACCTGAAGTGCAGCGTATCGCGCGTCATATCCACGATAGCTACCCAGACAACGCTAAGGCAATCATCAACCGCTGGCTGGGTGAGCGCGATGTTTACTCTAAGGCTTAGTTAACGCTGAAACCGCATTCCAAACGTAAAAAGGCTTCCCTCAAGGAAGCCTTTTTAGTGTGCGTTACTTTCATCAAGCAAGAGCGAGATTCCCCGAGAGGGAAGAGTGACCGAGTCGAGGATCTCTTAACAGCTCCCCGAACCAAACCCGTCACCATAAAACAGACCGATGATAACTAGGGTTTCACAGGGAAACTGATCTGCGCCTTCAAGCCACCTTCACTGCGGTTATTCACCACCACTGCACCTTGGTGTTGGCTGACAATACGTTTCACGATCGCCAAGCCTAAACCTGTCCCTTCACTACCACGAGCGGTATCACCGCGCGTGAAGGGTTCAAACAGCTTCCCGATCTGGTCTTGTGGAATACCCGGACCATTATCTTCTACCGTCACCCAAGCGAGCTTGTTATCTGCTGTCATGCCTGTCGATACTTTGACCCAGCCATTGCCATAACGTAGCGCATTAACCACCAAGTTACTCACTGCACGCTTCATCGCGATCGGGTTACCTAACGCAGGTTTCATAGTTTCTGGAATATCAGTTTCAATCTGGACCTCATAGCCACCTTCAGAGCTGGAGACCTCGCGTGCAATATCATCGACAAATACCGCTTGGAATGAGTATCGGTCAACTGGCTTTAGGTAATCCATAAACTGACTGATGATCTCATTACACTCTTCAGTATCACTGATGATCCCTTCCGCTAGATAGCTGTCTTCTGGCGACATCATCTCGGTCGCTAAGCGAATACGCGTGAGTGGTGTACGCAGGTCATGACTGATACCCGCCATCAGCAAAGCACGGTCTTCTTCGAGCTCTTGAATGCCTTTCGACATCTGATTAAAGGCTCGAGTTACCGAGCGAATCTCTTGTGCACCTTGCACAGATAAGGGCGGTGGAATATCGCCACGCCCCACCCCTTGCGCCGCTTTCTCTAACGCGATCAACGGCCGATTTTGCAAACGGATAAACAGCCAGCCACCAGCGACAATCAACATCGCCATGATCAAGCTATTGCGAAATAGCGGCGCAAAATCTTCTTCTTGCAGCTCAGACAGCGGAATTCGAATCAATGAATTCGGCAACTGTGCGATATCCATCCACAACACGTAACTCTCTTTACCCAAAACCAATCGTACTTCGGTTTCAGAACCGATCTCTTTGGTCATTTCCTCACTCATTAGGTCAATCGACATCGCATGGTAATACTCACCCGATGCTTCGCTGTCTTTGGCGTGAACGGTCACCCCGAGTTGCTCAAGCACACGCTGGCGCAGTGGCGCATCGATTTCGATATCGCTGCCTTGATCCAATACGAGGTTTAACTCGTGAGCCAGAATCTTATTGAACTGCTGCAAACTCGGCATCAAGGCATAGTTGAACACGGCGTAATAAGAAAAAACTTGGCTAGCAACCAGTAAGGTTAAGAAGAGCACTATCGACTGAGTAAAGGAGCTACGTATGCGCATAGGAGACCTAAAGTGAGAGATGATAAAGGGATAGAGTGGGAACTATAGCTTTAAACCACTGTACTGAATACAAAACGGGCCATCACATATTAATGAGATGACCCGTAAATAAAGAATTCTGAATCACAGAACTAGCAAAACTAGATTACACAGCTTTGCCATCTGGAACGAATACATAACCTAAGCCCCACACCGTTTGGATGTAGCGAGGTTTACTTGGATCTTCTTCCACGAGACGACGCAGACGTGAAATCTGAACATCGATAGAACGTTCCATTGCTGAATACTCACGACCACGAGCCATGTTCATCAGCTTATCGCGAGACATTGGCTCACGCGCGTTAGTCACTAGCGACTTAAGTACCGCAAATTCGCCTGAAGTAAGCGGCATTGGCTCTTCACCACGGAACATTTCACGCGTACCTAGGTTCAATCTGAACTCACCAAACTCAACCACAGACTCTTCTGTGCTTGGTGCGCCCGGTGCTTCAATCACTTGGCGACGCAGTACCGCTTTAATGCGAGCCAGCAGTTCACGTGGGTTGAATGGTTTTGGTAGGTAATCATCGGCACCCACTTCCAAACCCACAATACGATCCACTTCATCACCCTTTGCCGTCAGCATCAAGATAGGCAGCGAGTTGTTTGCGTTTCTTAGACGACGACAGATCGATAGACCATCTTCACCCGGCAACATCAAGTCCAATACCATCAAGTGAAAGTTTTCACGGGTTAACAGGCGGTCCATTTGCTCACTGTTTGCCACGCTACGCACTTGAAAGCCTTGCTCTGACAGATAGCGTTCTAACAGTGCACGTAAACGAGCATCGTCATCGACCACTAAAATTTTGTAGTTTTCTTGCATGTAATGGTTCCACCTATTAATCGCTTATTGGGTTATAAGCTTTTGGGCACAGTCTAATGAGTTCAATACATTAAAAATGTAACATTATTGGAGAAAAAGTCGCCTAAATAATTGTTAACGTATGTTGCCTTTCTATATATTCTATCTTAGATCATCATTTCATTAAGTCAGATTTATGAAAACCAAACTTATCACCCGAGAAGGTTATAACAAGCTCAAAGCAGAGCATGACCACTTATGGCACGAGAAGCGTCCTGAAATTACTAAGATAGTCACTTGGGCTGCAAGCCTTGGAGATCGTTCAGAAAACGCAGATTACACCTTCAATAAGCGTTTACTTCGTCAGATCGATCGCCGAGTACGTTTCTTAAGAAAGTTCCTACCTGATGTCACGATCGTTGATTACTCGCCACAACAAGAAGGTAAGGTATTTTTCGGGGCTTGGGTCGAAATTGAGAATGATGAGGGGGAAATTAAGAAGTTTCGAATTGTCGGCCCAGAGGAGATCTATGGCGATGCTAAAGGCTATATATCTATCGACTCACCAATGGCTAGAGCTCTGCTGAAGAAAGAAGTGGATGATGAGTTTACGGTAAAAACACCGGAAGGCGACAAAGAGTGGTTCATTAACTCGATTCGCTACGCAGACAACGAATAACCAAACTTAATAAACACTTAGTGATGAGCTGAGTGTTCAGCAAACCCAAACTCCAGATAAAAGAAAACCCCGCTAGGCTTTCGCCTAGCGGGGTTAAGTCTCTATCGCAGCAATCCGGCTACTGTTTATCTCTTCGAGATAAGGTGCTCCCTGCATCTTTCCTTGATAGTGGCTAAATCCTTTAACCAATTTCCTTTTTGTTCATCGCCATCCTAGCGGTGTCCATTCTAGCCTGTCATCCTGACTGGCGAATCTCATCCAGAGATTATCACTTCCTTGCTGACCACTCATCCTAAGTAATCAAATCTTCATCCTGAAGATACCTAGTCCATTAGGCTTTTTCCTGTTCCTGCCAACTCCCTGTCGACAAGTTAAATATTACGGTATTTGGGCGAGTTTCCTAGACAGTCCCAAAAAACATTTCAGGTGAGAAATACGCCCACAAACACATAACCAAATAGAATCAGCAACTTAGATTTATTTTAAGACGATTTCATCGATTTAAAGTGACTTAGTCGCACACCACGTGTGAGAGATCTCGCACAAAGTGGGTATCAGAAACGGAAATTGGACTTCTGACAGGATAATTACACAGCCAAAGCTAGAAAAAGCGTACGCTCACCCCCATGTATTTATCATGATATTAAATAAGAGATTCATCGGATGAGCCAAGCTATCTGTCGACTGATTGCTGAAGAACTGAATGTTCGTTCAGAGCAAGTCACCGCCGCAGTAAACCTAATTGACGACGGTAACACCGTTCCCTTTATTGCCCGCTACCGTAAAGAAGTCACGGGTGGCTTAGACGATACCCAACTACGTAACCTTGATAGTCGCCTTTCATACCTTCGCGAGCTAGACGATCGTCGCCAAACGATCCTGAAATCGATTCAAGATCAAGGCAAGCTCACGCCAGAACTGGAGCGTGATATCACTCAAGCCGACAGCAAGACGCGCCTTGAAGATTTATACCTGCCATACAAACCAAAGCGTCGTACCAAAGGTCAAATCGCAATCGAAGCAGGCTTAGAGCCACTTGCCGATACACTTTGGAATGAACCACAGCACGATCCTGAAACCGAAGCAGCTAACTTCATCAGCAGCGATAAAGGCATTGCTGATACTAAAGCCGCACTCGATGGGGCACGTGCAATCGTGATGGAGCGCATTGCGGAAGACGCAAACCTGCTTGAAAAGATTCGCCAACACCTGAACCGCAACGCAGAGCTTGGTGCTCGTGTTGTGGCTGGCAAAGAGAACGAAGGTGAGAAGTTCAAAGACTACTTCGAGCACAACGAAGCGCTTAGCAAAGTACCGTCTCACCGTGCCCTTGCAATGCTGCGTGGCCGAAATGAAGGCTTCCTAACACTGGCAATGAACGCAGACCCAGAGCAAGAAGAAGGTGTACGTGGTTCATACTGCGAGAACATCATCTCTGATCACTACGGTATTACCCTAAGCAGCGCTCCTGCGGATGCATGGCGTAAACAAGTGATTAGCTGGGCATGGCGCATCAAGGTTTCTATGCACATGGAAACTGAGTTGATGGGCGCGATGAAAGAACGAGCAGAGATCGAAGCGATTGAAGTATTCGCCACCAACCTTAAAGATCTGCTAATGGCTGCGCCTGCTGGCCCTCGAGCAACATTGGGCTTGGATCCAGGTTTACGTACCGGTTCGAAAATCGCTGTTGTGGACTCAACAGGTAAAGTTCTAGCGACAGAGACTATTTACCCTCACCCACCGCAAAAGCAATACGACAAGTCAGCACACGTTGTTGAGCAGATGGTTCGCCAGTTCAATGTTGATTTGATTGCGATTGGTAACGGCACGGCTTCACGCGAAACCGACAGCTTCGTGGCTGATGTGATTAAGCGCGGCAACCTAAAAGCGCAAAAAATTATTGTTAGCGAAGCAGGTGCTTCAGTTTATTCAGCGTCTGAGCTAGCGGCGAAAGAATTCCCGAACATGGACGTATCGATCCGTGGTGCAGTATCTATCGCTCGTCGTCTACAAGATCCACTGGCGGAGCTGGTGAAGATTGATCCTAAATCGATTGGTGTGGGCCAATACCAACACGATGTGAGCCAAACTATGCTTGCTAAGCGCCTAGATGCGATTGTCGAAGACTGTGTAAACGCGGTTGGTGTTGATGTGAATACCGCTTCGGCTGCGCTACTGACTCGCGTAGCTGGCCTTTCTAGCACCATCGCTCAAAACATCGTGGATTTCCGTGATGAGAATGGTCGCTTCGAAGCACGTACTACGCTGAAGAAAGTCGCTCGCTTGGGGCCAAAAGCCTTTGAACAGTGTGCTGGTTTCCTACGTATTATGGATGGTAAGAACCCGTTAGATGCATCATCGGTTCACCCAGAAGCTTACCCAGTAGTGAAAACTATCGCAGAGAAAAACCAAAAAGACATCAAATCTCTGGTGGGTAACACCGACTTCTTACGTAGTTTACACGCGGTTGATTACACCAATGAAAACTTTGGTGTACCAACGGTCACCGACATCATCAAGGAGCTGGATAAGCCGGGACGCGACCCTCGCCCTGAGTTCAAGACGGCAACCTTCGCAGATGGCGTAAACAGCGTTTCAGACCTAGAACCAGGCATGATTCTAGAAGGCGTGGTGTCGAACGTGGCCAACTTTGGTGCCTTCGTGGATATTGGTGTTCACCAAGATGGCCTAGTACACATTTCAGCGCTCACCGATCGCTTTGTCTCTGACCCACGTGAAGTGGTTAAAGCGGGCGACATCGTGAAAGTGAAGGTGATGGAGGTGGATGTTCAGCGTAAACGTATTGCACTCAGCATGCGTATGAAGGACGAGCCGGGACAAGACAACCGTGCTCAACGTTCAAGTGCACCTCGTACGCAAAACCGCTCAAATCAAAATTCACAAGGTGGCCAACGCCGTCGTGAAGAGCCACAACAAAATGCCGCAATGGGTGGTGCTTTCGCAGCTGCCTTCGCTAAAGCGAAAAAGTAATCCGTTAGCTCGTCTGCAAAACGGATGTACTTAAAACAGAAAACCTGCATCCCTTAGGGTATGCAGGTTTTTTTATTATGTGTTCAAAAAAGACATCGAAACTTAGTTGTATTCTTCGTGTTTATACTCAAAATAATTGGGGTTGCAGCTAGGCAACCTTTTCCTTACAAAGGAATGAAGTTCATCCCTATGAGCATAGAGGTTCTATGTGCTTAGGGCGGCCGGCGTTCCGGTGAACTTACGCAGTTAACAACGCTACAGCTTCAAGTATGAAGAGTATAACTATAATACGACTAACATCTCTGACGGAGCATGAGGCGCAACAGCATGACCATAATGATACTTTATGACCTTACGTCGTTTCTCCATCTGTCCCTCCTGAATCGCCGCATCTAAAACATGCTTTGGCAGGCGGAAACGCATGGTATAGCCCTTTCCTTGATCAGCACTGTATGTTCTCAGAGCCAATAAGCTGAACAGCCTGTCAAAAGGATCTTGTGGCTTTTCATGGCTAACCGAATTGGCCTCTGACTCGTTCTCCATTTCATAACCTGGATGGTCTGAAGGATCCCAAGCCGACTGCTGCCTTCGTTTATCGTCTGATTTTACCTTACGCTCTGCATTGGTTCTCGCCAATGCTACTGCGGGAGCAACAGGTTCTCGGACTCTATTATCACGCGCAACTTGCTCTGTTTGCACATTAACGGACGGGGCGATTAGTGGCACACTTACTGCAGTTGCAGGTGACACAATCATCGCGAACTCTCCTCAAGAATCGCCCATCACTGTTGCCATAACACTGTTGTGCCGAGTAAGCACAACAGGCATAGCCCAACTTACCGCAATCAACTCTGGAGAGAGTTAGGTCTGAGTGTCATGCAACATGTTGGTTAGGTTATATATCGACCAAGCCAGCGATAAATTTAGCGATTATTTTTGCGCGAAGCTAACTAGTTCACTGCAAAAGGCATCGGCTTCTGTCATAAACGGGGCATGTGAAGACTGCGTGAAGATATATTGTTCGGTATGAGGCAGCGCGCTACCCAGATCTTTTGCTACTTTGATTGGCACCAATCCATCCAGTCGCCCGTACAAACGCAGCATAGGCACAGAGATCTGCGGCAGTTGCTCACGGAGGTCAACGTCTGACAACATTTTCAAACCCGCTAACAAAGAATCAGGATTCGGAAGCGGACGAGACAGTACCGCTTGCTTGAGTTGTTTTACATCTTGCCTTGCAGAAGGGCTGCCCATGGCTTGCAGTGCCATAAAGCGCTCAATGGTGGTTTGGAAATCTTCAACCAGCTGTTCGGTAAATGCGCTTAATACGTTTGGCTGAATGCCTCGCCATAACACGGGTTCTTTAGCCGCAGCGAATTTAGGAGAACTGGCAACAGTCACCAATTTGCTTACGTAATCTGAGTGATGCAAAGCCATGTGTGTTGCGACCAAGCCACCCAGTGACCAACCGACCCAAATAGCCTGCTTTGGAGCTTCGGCCAACAGTTGCTGAGCTATCTCTTCAAGATCTTGAGCGTGGCAACGAGAACTGTGTCCATACCCAGGAAGGTCAACAACATGCACTCGAAAATCAGCTTGTAATGCATCAACGGTTTGTTGCCATACCGCACCGTTCATTCCCCAGCCGTGAACCAACACTAAATCAGGCCCTTGCCCAGAAACATGCCAATATAACGTGTCACTCATTCTCGATATTCCCTACTTTTTCCATCAGCGATAATCCGTGCTTTTCAGTATTGTGAGTAAAAGGAACACCCTAACCCAAAAGCATCACGAGCTATGTTATCCGATTGGCTACAAAAACACACACCGCGTCTGGTCACACCTCAATGCCACCTGTGTAAGCTAGATAAGCTTGCCGACGATGATCACCCTAGATGGTGCAATTCTTGTCTTAATCTCTTTGAGCCAGTTCCTCGCTGCCAACGATGTGGCTTAAAAACACTGATCACAGTAGATCAGTGCGGACAGTGCTTATCTCAACCTCCACCTTGGCATCGTCTCTATTGCGTTGGGGACTACACCTTCCCAACGGCACGTTATATCCAACAGATGAAATACGCCGATAAATTTTGGTTTGCACGCGATCTGTCAAAGCTATTGGCTTCACGTATCGAGCACCCTGCTCCGCTGATCACCAGTGTCCCTCTACATTGGCGTCGATATATTCATCGTGGCTTTAATCAAAGTCAGCTGCTGGCTAATTACACAGCTCAAGAACTTGGCGTTAAAGATGAGGTGCTGTTCCGTCGAATTCGCTCAACCGCTTCTCAGCAAGGACTGACTAAATCCGCACGATTACACAATCTAAAGAATGCTTTTACGCTGCGAAAACAAGACGTTCAAGAAAACATCCCCTCTCACGTCGCGATAATTGATGATGTTGTAACCACCGGCAGTACTGTGTATCAATTATGCCAATTACTACTTGAAGTAGGTGTGAAAAGGATTGATATTTACTGCATCTGCCGCACTCCTGAGCCCTCTGGATAAAAGCTGTGAATCACTACTTGTACAGCAATCCAACAAAAAAGGGCTGAATTACAAGTCTGACAGGAGTAGAATGGCGCTAATAACCTACAAATCTACTCAGGTATTCGTCGTGTCAAATATTACTATTACAGAAACAGCTCAAACTCACTTTGCCAATCTGCTGTCACAGCAGCCTGAAGGTACAAACATTCGTGTGTTCGTGGTAAACCCAGGCACACAAAACGCTGAGTGTGGTGTTTCTTACTGCCCAACAGATGCTATCGAAGCGTCTGACACTAAGCTTTCTTTCGACGCTTTCTCGGCATACGTAGATGAGTTAAGCCTACCATTCCTAGACGAAGCTGAGATTGACTTCGTGACTGACAAAATGGGATCTCAACTAACGCTTAAAGCACCAAACGCTAAAATGCGTAAAGTATCAGACGACGCAACTCTGATAGAGCGTGTTGAGTATGCAATCCAAACCCAAGTGAACCCACAGCTTGCTGGCCACGGCGGTCACGTTAGCCTAGTAGAGATCACTGAAGAAGGTGCTGCTATCGTTGCATTCGGCGGTGGTTGTAACGGTTGTTCTATGGTTGATGTAACGCTAAAAGAAGGCATCGAGAAAGAACTTCTTCAACAATTCGAAGGTGAACTGACAGCCGTTCGTGATGCAACTGAACACGACCGCGGTGAGCACTCTTACTACTAATCACCCTTACTACTAGGCACAACTAAGTGCTCCTACGACTAAGTACTCATGAAGTCTTAGCCAGTAGAAAGTTAAAGATTCAATCAAAAGGTTGATGCGCAAGCATCAACCTTTTTTTATGTTTAAAACAGCAGAGCACTTCCGAACCGTCTATTTCTCGTTCAATGCCAATAATAGTGGGGCGTTACCATTTGCAGTAAGGTATTCAAGTGATCACAATCGGTTCCTGCTCCAATAATTCTAGGATATGAAAGCTAGGATCTAGGAACTCACCGTCATTTCCCCTATATTAGAATGACTTTATAAGAAAGAATTCCAATGAGTTAAGGAGTGAGCGCAATGACAAAAAGGACCAAACCAGAAATTTTGGCTCAGCAAACTGTCGCTCAATCAAAACTGTTCTCTATCGAGTCTCTCGATTTACGCTTTTCAAACGGTGAAGAGCGCACTTACGAACGTATGAAGCCCAGCGGTCGAAACGCAGTCATGATGGTTCCGATTACTGAACAAGGCGATATTCTGTTAGTGCGTGAATACGCTGCGGGTACAGAGCGCTATGAACTCGGCTTCCCAAAAGGTCTAATTGATCCAGGCGAACAACCAAATCAAGCCGCGGTTCGTGAACTAAAAGAAGAGATTGGCTTTGGTGCCAACAAGCTTACTCCTCTAAAAGAAGTGATTCTCGCCCCCTCTTATTTCTCTAGCAAAATGACGCTGTTTATCGCAGAAGAGCTCTATCCAGAGAAGCTAGAAGGTGATGAACCAGAGCCACTAGACATTGTGCGCTGGCCACTTGCTCAAGCCGAAGAACTGTTAACGCATCTCGACTTCTGTGAGGCTCGCAGTATTACCGCCCTACTATTAGCCCTTCGCGTATTAAACAATAATTAAAACAGTCAGAATCACTCGAAGAGTAAGAGAATATTTATGCCAATAACAAAAGATTTGTCTCACCTGCTGCCCTCTGTCATTGAGATTGCTCGCTCTGCTGGGCAACTGATCTTAGAGATCTACGAGAAAAAAGATTACGAAGAGTTTACCAAGAGTGATGATACGCCCGTCACTAGTGCTGATCTCGCCGCTCATAAACTGATCTCGAAAAAACTTAGCGAACTGACACCTGATATTCCGGTGTTATCGGAAGAAGCCGCTGATATCAGCCTAGAGCAACGTTCTCAATGGGATCGCTACTGGTTGGTTGACCCGCTGGACGGTACACAGGAGTTCATCGCACGAAGTGGCGATTTCGCGACAATTATTGCCCTAATCGAACACAACAAGCCAGTAATGGGCGTGGTATACGCACCTGTTTCAGGTGTGAGTTATTACGCTTACAGTGGTAAAGGTGCATGGAAAATTCCAGACCTTAATGACAGCGTTAAAATCAAAACGCATCGTCACGAGCTACCAAACCAATCGATCGCGATGGCAATCAGCCGTCGCCAAGACATCAATCGAATCACTAACCGTATGAGCTCTGCTTGGAACTACGACTTAGTTCCTCTTGGCTCTGCTGCGCTTAAGGCATGTTTAGTCGCAGAAGGTGCTGTGGACTGTTATCTACGTATTGGACCAACCGGAGAGTGGGATACCGCAGCAACCCAGTGCATTGTTGAAGAAGCTGGCGGACGAATCTTAAGTACCCAGTTAGAGCCGCTTTCGTACAATGAAAGAGAGACGCTTGAGAACCCGAACTTCATTGTGCTTGGTGATGCTGACTTACCGTGGGCAGAAATCTTACAAGGTAAAGACTAGGCTTACTTGCTCTCTTTAACCGTCAGATATCCTCTAGATTCTCAGAAAAAATAAAACGGGCACCTCACTGAGGTGCCCGTTTTATTTATATTTCGTCGTTTAGTAACCCTTAGCTATTTAGCTAAAAACGGCCTTGATAAGTAAATTGGTACTTACCTTGGCTGTCAGGGTTGCCCAACCACTTAAGCTGACTCTGCATCGCAGGTGGGAATTCAGCGCCCGGCTTAAACCATGCGGCCGAGGTGTAGCTTTGATTTGGCGTTACGCTCGCAGAAAACTCACTATCAACTTGAGCACTCTTCTGATTACCTTTCGCTGAAACAGTGCTGTTTTCACAACTGATGTCAGCAATCACAGGGCCAAAATCTAACGAGCCAACCGGAGAATCAACCGCAGCGCCCGACCAAGCAAGCGTACCTTCACCCGATTGGCACCAAGGTTGAGCATGAACCGCATGTTTGATAGTCAGTTCAACTTGTCCTGCAATAGACACTGGCACAGGTATCGCTGGCGCATACTTCATCACGTTGCTAGCTGGCATTGATGCCACTAAGTTTTCCGTGTAAGCACCGCTCATGCTATACCCGATAAGCCCTTTACCAGATAAGTTCATGTCGCTGTTACGACCAAAGCGAATTGCAAGTTCTGCTTTGGCTTGGAATAGTTTAGAGAACTGGAAGTCCCACTGCACTGAGCCGTAATTGACACGCTGCCACGCAATATTGTTAGCGCGACCTTGCCAAACCGTGCCCTCAACACCTTCAATGCTTAAACCACGTACAACGGGCGCATGTTTGAGAACAAAAGAAGCCGGCAAGTGCAGCAACAAACTTACCGAGAAAAAAACGATAAAGATGCTGCTAAATAACAAACCATACTTAAAAGATAAACCGCGTTTCACATTAACCTCATTTAAACTGTAGTCGGTTGACGTCAATAACCCCAAGGCTATCAGAGCGATCAATATCCATAAACTCAACCTCAACACCCTGCTTTTCTCTCAGGTATGTCAGCCAATCAACAAATTGATTAAATGGCAAAGGTTTAATCCACACTTGCAGCATCTCGCCACGTGGTTGCACTCGTATCAATTCAATCTTGAAACGACGCATAGATGCAGGCACGGATTGATTCAAAGGCTGACTAGCACTAATGCCACCATTGCCTCTTAGTTCAACCACCTCATTGGCTTTATTGGTAACCCAAGCCAGTAGTTGCTTTTCACTTTGAATGCGACTCTGTGCCAGTTCAGCTCGCTGACTGAGGGGCTGTATTAGCCCCCAATAAATGATACCTACTACCAATAAAATTGAGCAACCAACGACTAATCGTTGCTCTCTTTGACTTATTGAAGTCCACCACGCTTGGAGTGGTTCAATTATATTTCTCATCACAGATCTCCTTGCGCAGTTACTGACGGGGCTTAAGGGTAAAACTGCCAAATACGGCATCGCCATTACGGTTCAATGGCCCTTGTTCAACGGAAAACTTCTCTTCAAGTTTCACTTTCGCCGTTTCAAAATGTTGAAAATCAGCGCTTTTAGCTTGTAATCGAACTTCAGAACGATTGCCATCATAGCGAATACTTTCGACTTCGATCGATTTCACTTGTCCTAACGTTTCTGGCAGCAATGCTAACCAACCAAGTAAGGAGTCACCATCGCCTGAGCCACCGTATTTCTTAGCTTCATCATTCATCTGACGCTTAAGGTAGCTTACTGTCGGAATTCGTTGTTTACCTGGCAGAACGGCTCTAAAGATACGCTCACTCTCCATGCGATAGGCTTGTGCTTGTGCTTCGTATTGCTGCACCTTCAACACTTGCTGAGTCACAATCACGGCCACCAGCAAGCAAGCAGCAATCGCCACCTTCTGCCATACACGCCAATATTTACTGAAAGAAGATTTGGTTTTAAAGGTGCCCGTCAGTAAATTTACGCCGCTTGTGATCGCTTGTTGACTCAGCAAAGACATCACCAATTCCGCAGGCTTGGCTTGCCATTCCATACCGCTTTGCTGCTGTACATCGTCGCTCGGCATTGTGGTGTAGCTGAAGATAGTCGTAGGTTGTTCTTCGTCGTCAGCTACAACCCAATCACTTTGCAAAAACATCGGTAACCATGCTTTGCTGATCGATACCGCTTGATAATGACCTTGACGTAATAGCCAATGCTGGTCGATTTGCAATGCACTGATGCCTTGATCTTCAACAGGCACGGCTAGTGTATCTGGTAGCACCTTACGGAAAATAATATTAGCTTTGCGAAACTGGTCTAAAGCTTGTTTTAACCACTCGCGATCTACACCACACACAGTAGCGTGCGTTGCATCTTTATCTAAAATGGTTAGATGTAAGTCTTCGATATCTTGTGCCACTTCGTCTTCTAACAAAAATGGCAGCATAGAGTCGAACTGGCGAGCAGCACCTTTCGGAATTTCAACACGCTTAATTAAGCACTCATTTCCCGGCAATAAAGCGATACAGCTACGCTTTTCAGCGTAAGGCGTTAACTCATCAAGCTGATCCCAGCGAGACAGCTCACCACTTGCTATCACTTCTTGTTGGCTTGTCGACCAAACCAACCACTGCACTGGGCTTTGTGGTTCGCTACTCAGTCGAACGGTCAGAAACTCGCTCACGGATTCCTCCAAAACGACGGCGTACTACCGTCACTGTTTCTCTATTACTACTATAGAAAAGCGTTCGTATACGTACACGAGACTGCTCAACTAATACCTCTGCATCTAGCTCAAAATAGGCGCTATCTACAGTTAAATATGCTTTCGCTTGTTTGCTGACTTCAGCACTCACACCAACAATAGCAGGCTCAGCCATAAACGCATCCACCGAATCCCAGCCATCAAATGGGCGCTTGTCTATCAGCTGTTTGGCGTCCGATTCACTTAGACCGGGTGCAAACATTGCTTCCAGTAAAGATGCCTGCTTTTCCGAGATGGTATTCACGTTTAATCGGAAATCATCAGTGGGCAAAGCGCAAATAAATGGATGTACCTTTTCCATTGCCTCACCAGAGACCTGATAAACGGCTCGCAGCTCTGATTCATCCGCTATTAAGCCATTCGCCGCCAAATAAGCTGGCTTCATCGCCTCATAAGTGCTGTCTTCTACACCCGTCGAAGAGGTGGCTCGAGTATCAGAGTCCAGAAATTCCCAACTTGAATTTGCGATAACCTCAGCCTGATAAGGCTCCACATCTTGGTTTTCCAGTAAGGTTTGCCAAACCTTCACTAAATAAGGGGTTTGGTTACTTGATGTCGTCGTAATCCCAGCGAGCGCATTAAGATTGAAACAAGCCTGCGCATCAACGATACGCCCTTTAACTTGGCCATAATCCAATGGGTATACCTGCTCTTCTAACGCCCATGTCTGGCTTAAGTTCACCGTATCACTATCTTTATAACTTTGCCTAATACCGTCTTGGACAAGCGCTTCTACACCAATGCTATACCAGTAAGCCTGTTGGTAATTCAGTTGATTGCCAACGCGCTTGAATTGCGTAAACAGACGTTCAGACATGCTGCCAGCAATAGTGGCCATGATCGCCAATAGCATCAGAATAATGATCAGCGCGACACCACGTTGTTTACGTCCCAAGGCTGACCTTGTCGCTATACGCTTATTAGTTCGATGAGTCATTATTCCCCTCACTACTGCCTGAAGAGTCATTACTTGAAGAATCATCGGCCTGATCTAGGGTGCCACCTGGAGTGAGATAAACACGTTCTATCTCACCATAGTCTTTCAGTGTCAGCTTGAGCCTCACCGCTTTCGGCAGGGATTTATCGGTTTGCCACTCTTTGCCCCAGCGGCTTCCGTCATAAAACTCGAACTCCAGGTTCTCAACATCATCAAGCAGAGGAGTAATCACACCTTGTTGGCCGGCAGGTGTATCGGGGTAACGCCACCATACACGCTCAAGCGTTTCCTCTTTTATGCGGTAGCCTACTTTGGTGACTTCTCCGCGAGGGAACTGCTGCTGTGGGTTGTGCCAACCAAGGCGAGTAAACATGATGCCAACACTGTCGGAATCCAGTAAATACTCTTTCATTAGGATCAGCTTAGATGATGCTTCTTCACCATTGGTACGAAATTGTCGTACCGCCATCTGGCGAAAATCATTATCTAAAATGACTAAACTGCGTTGCAGTTGATTTAAACGAGCACTGCGCTCAATAGAGAGTTCGTTGCTTCGTTGGACCTGATTTACCACCTGATAAGCCGCCATGCTTAACGTGGAAAAGATGGCAATCGAGACCAAAACTTCGATTAAAGTAAAGCCTCTCCCTTTTGAAGATATACCTTGTTTACGCGGCGTATGCTTATTTGCCGACATGCTTTTACTTAGCGACTTGCTCTTCGCTAACGACACGATTTTACTTAACCACACGCTTTTAATTGACCACATAGCTGCGCACCGTGACCACTGGAGAAGCTTTCTTACTGGTTGCCGCACTCACATCAAACGCCTTTAATAAATTATCGCTGGTATCGATGGGAGTCACCTTCCAGAACCACTCTCTTCCTGCTAACTCTTGCGTGCCCTGCGCTTTTTTAAGCTTCTCAGGATGCAGCATGACTAAGGCCATCTGGTTATCAACAACCATCGCCGCGAAGGTTTTTTCTTCTAAATAACTGAGGGTATTAATGTGTTGGGTGACAGCACGAATCACACTGATCGCCGCCGTAGCGAAGATAGCGAGCGCAACTAATACTTCAAGCAGAGTCATTCCTCGAGAACGATAAGAAGAACGGTTATTCCTCTTCATCTTCTTCTCCCGGCTCTAGCAGTCGAATCACACCATTATCCAACACTCGAATACGCCAACCATCTTGTATGGTGTCTCCGGTATTTGGATAAAACGACAATACAAATGGCGTCATTTCAGCACTCGACAAAATGTATATCTGAGGTGGCTTGGGCTTTTTTTCCTCTTCAAGATCCGCAAACATATCTTCATCAAACAAGCTTCCCGGATTAAAAAGACGATCATCGTCTTCCCACGCGCCACCACCTAATGTCAGCGATAGTGCCAATTCTTCCGGTAATTCAGTTGAAGAAGGGATCTTTTCGAACTCAGTTTCTTGCCAGCCATCAGACTTCAACGTCATCAGAACGTAGGTCGATTTCTTTTCATCAACACGAACACCAAAATCTAAGCCACTCAAAATAGCCTCTTCATTGAGTAGCTGAATTCGCTGATAAAAGCTTTGAGCGTATTTTTTAGCAACATCTTTGCTATTGGTAGGGATGGTCGAGATCACCGCGACCGCCGATACTGACAGTAATACCAACACCAAAAGAATCTCAATCAAGGTGAAACCTGGCTGTGTTTGCTTAGTTTTCACCTTGTAGACTCCATTTTTTGCGTACTACCATCAATAACGTATCAAGCAACAATAACGAATCAAACAACAGGAACGTATCAACCGACGACAAGCCGAAGCTTATTGGAAGTCCTGCATGTTCCAGTTGCCAATATCCGCAGCAATACCTTCACCACCTTCTTGACCATCTGCGCCAAGAGTGAAGATATCAATTGTGCCGTTATCGCCAGGGCTTAGGTATTGGTACTCATTGCCCCATGGGTCGTTAGGTAGACGCTTGATGTAACCGCCGTCTCGGTAGTTACGAGGCTCTGGACTGCTTGGCTTTGTCACCAACCCGTCAAGGCCTTGATCCGTTGTTGGGTAAACGCTGTTATCCAGCTTGTACATGTCGAGCGCGTTCTCTAGCGCCACGATATCAGTGATGGCTTTTTGTTGATCCGCCTTCTCTTTGTTGCCCAACAGGTTAGGTACAACAAAGCTTGCTAGAACACCAAGGATAACGACAACAACCATGACTTCTAATAGGGTAAAGCCTGACTGTTTTTTCATTTTATTTTTCATTATTTTCTCCAAATTACAGATAGCGAGTTAAGGGGAATGATGTCCTTCTTCTCGATAATCCAAAAACTAACGTCTGATGAGCAGCAGGTTAACCACTCATTAAATTGTTCATTTCAAGCATTGGCATCAGCGTCGCCATCACGATAAACAGCACTAAGCCAGCCATCAACGCGATAAGCGCTGGGGTAAAAATGCCTAACGCGATATTAACCGTCGATTCAAAGCTTTGATCCTGGTTATCTGCCGCTCTTGTCAGCATCTGTTCCAATTGGCCACTCTGCTCACCACTGGCGATCATATGCAGCATCATCGGGGGAAAGAGTTTGGTTTGATCAAGCGCTTTACGCAGGCTTGCCCCTTCTCTAACGCTATCTGATGCCTGTAATACTTGTTGTTTCACGTGATGATTCGACATCACATCTACCGCGACCTTCATCCCTTCAAGGATAGGAATCGCACTAGAGGTACAGATAGAAAGTGTTCGTGCAAAGCGAGAGGTGTTGATCCCTTTCGCTATCTTGCCGATCAGCGGGATGCTCAATAACTTGCGATCCCAGCTCATGCGAACGCCCGGCTTTTTCAGCGCAGTCTTAACCAACACAATCACACCAATGGTCAACACCAGTAGTTGGATGCCCCAATTCTGGATAAATTCACTCGATGCTAATAAAAATTGTGTCGACTGAGGAAGCTCTTGTCCCATTTGGATAATAGGCTCAACGATCTTAGGCACTACCGTTGCCAGTAGGAACGACACAATCGTCACCGCAAACACCACCAGCACGATTGGGTAGATCATCGCTTGCAGCAACTTAGAACGCATCTTCTGACGGTTTTCTGCGTAGTCAGCCAATCGTTCCAATACCGCATCTAGGTGCCCTGACTTTTCCCCAGCAGCGACCATGGCTCTGAATAGCTCATCGAAGATATGGGGATAATCAGACAAGCTGTCTGCTAACGAATAACCTTCAGTCACCTTAGATCTCACCGCGAGTAGCATGGTGCGAATACGAGGTTTTTCAGACTGTTCGGCAACGGCTTTCAAGCACTCTTCCAACGGCATACCAGACTGCACGAGCGTTGATATTTGACGAGTAATAAGCGCAAGATCGGGCGTACTGATGCCACGTTTAAAGCTGGTCGATGGCTGAGCACCTTTTGCTGTTTTTGCTTTAGCCTCGGTCATCTCAACCGGCATCAAGCCAAGTTCTTTGATTCTTTGGCGAGCCTGACGAGCATTATCTGCTTCAATTGAGCCTTTTTTACTTTTGCCTTTGGCATCCAGTGCTTTGTATTCAAATGCCGCCATACTAGACTTCCTTGGTCACGCGCATCACTTCTTCTAGGGACGTTACCCCTTTCAGAACTTTGCTCAAGCCATCATCTCGAATACTTGGTGTTGTGCCACGAATTGCTTTATCAATCGCCTGCTCACCCGCTTCACTGTGAATCAGCTCTTGTACTGAGTCATCAATCATCAGCAGCTCATGAATACCAGTACGACCTCGATAACCCTTATGGCCACACTCTTCACAACCTTTGGCATGGTAAAGCGTCAGGCTTTCTTTCTTCTTCAACCCAAACAGTTTCTTCTGCTCTTTATCGGCTTCATAAGGTTCTTTACATTCGTTACATAAAGTACGAACCAAGCGCTGAGCCAAAACACCCAGCAGTGAAGAAGAGATCAAGAAAGGTTCAATGCCCATATCACGCAGACGTGTAATCGCACCGACGGCAGTATTGGTATGCAGAGTCGACATAACTAAGTGACCTGTCAAAGAGGCTTGGACAGCGATCTCTGCGGTTTCCAAATCACGGATCTCACCAATCATGACCACATCAGGATCTTGACGAAGAATGGCACGTAAGCCTCGCGCAAAGGTCATATCAACCTTAGGGTTCACTTGTGTTTGACCAATGCCATCGATATCGAATTCGATCGGGTCTTCAACGGTTAAAATGTTTCGTTCATTGCTGTTGAGTTCTTGCAGGCCTGCGTACAAGGTCGTCGATTTACCTGAACCTGTCGGGCCGGTCACCAAGATAATGCCGTGTGGGCGCTGAATCAGCTTACGGAAGTTTTCGTGGTTCTCTGCTGTCATACCTAAGCTGTGCAAGTCTAGACGAGTGGCGTTTTTGTCCAACAGACGCATTACCACACGCTCACCGTGCGAAGAAGGCATGGTTGAGACACGAACATCAACCGCTCGACCACCGATACGCAGAGAGATACGGCCATCTTGTGGCACGCGTTTTTCTGCAATATCCAGTTTAGCCATAACCTTGACACGTGAAACCAATAGCGGAGCCAGTTTACGGCTTGGCGCTAGAACATCACGCAGCACACCATCAACTCGGAAACGGATACAAAGTGACTTTTCAAAGGTTTCGATGTGTATATCCGAAGCACCCTCTTTGATCGCCTCACCCAGCATCGCATTGATTAACTTGATGATTGGTGCATCATCTTCTGATTCAAGTAAGTCTTCGTCTTGAGGTAGTTCTTCCGCTAGTGAGAAGAAATCATCACTATCAGCACCAATGTCTTCCATTAGCTGACGAGCTTCTGACGAGTCACGCTGATAAGCATCGGTCAGCTTTTTATCAAACTCATCGAGAGTAATCGCTTGTGGCGTGAAACCATTTTTCACCACTCGACTCACTTCAATGATCGCCGCCGATTTCAGTGGCTCAACATAATAAAGTATCGGTGCGCGCTCTGGATGTTGATACTCCAACACCATCTTATAGCGATTCGCAAAGCTAAACGGCAAGCGCTGATAAGTACGTGCCGCCCCTACCAATTCAGCCATTATTCTTGTTCCATTTGATCGATGAAGGCTTGAATTTCAGCCGGGTGATTCATGTCGGCACCAAATTTAGGCAATACCGGGATGTTATCATCTGCCATTAATTTCAGCCCTTGCTCAGCCTTGTACAACTGCTCAGCACGGATGAAGTTGTATTTACGCTGAGTGATACCATCGGCTGTCATACCATCACGAATAATGGTTGGTTTGATGAAGACCATTAAGTTCTTTTTTTCAACCTGAGTACTGGTTGATTTGAACAGGTGTCCTAGAACAGGGATATCACCCAAGAACGGCACCTTAGATTCACTTTCCAGTGCTCGCTCGTCAATCAAGCCACCAAGCACCAGCATTTGACCGTCTTGAACAATCACTGACGTATTTAGCTGACGCTTAGCAAAACGCACATCAACCGCACCATTGGCGCCCAATACGTTCGATACTTCTTGTTCTATTTGCAGCTGAACTGAGTCACCTTCATTGATTTGTGGCACGACTTTTAGCTTGATACCCACTTCTTTACGTTCAACCGTTTGGAATGGGTTATCGTTACTTGAGCCTGCGGTCGAGCCAGTTAAAACAGGCACCTCTTCACCCACAATGAACGACGCTTCGCCGTTATCCATCACGGTGATACTTGGAGAAGATAGGATATTTGAATTTGAATCGGTCGCTACTGCACTGATCAAGGCGGTCCAGTCACCCATCACCACACTCATTGCGGCGCCATTAACGCCAGAAAGAGCAGATGCTAACGTTGAATAGTCACCCTTTTCTGTCTCTTTCACCGTATAGGGTTTCGATCCATCACTTGGAGTTACAACTCGATCAACCGTTTTATCTTTTGCTTCTTCTAGACCCACCATCACACCGCCAATCGATGCACCGGTATTGCTGTACTGAATCATGGCACCCGTTTCTAGGTTGCCCCACTGCACACCCAGGTTAACACCGTCACCTTCTGCCATTTCAACAATTAAGGCTTCAATCAATACTTGAGCACGACGAATATCCAGCTGTGCGATCACGTCTTGTAGCGCATTCATGATGTCCGGCTGTGCGGTAATCACTAAAGAGTTGGTGTCACTATGAGCTGAGATCATCACTTGGTTACGCTGCGATGAACTGCCTTTGGTTGATGTCTGCTTCTCTGATTGTAGGTTGTCCGACACGCCTTTCAGCACATCAACTAGATCTTCTGCTTTTGCGTATTTAAGGTAAATAACTTGGTTATTGCCCTTGGTTGCCATTTCAACATCAAGCTGTTCAATCAGCCTTCTTAAACGGCTACGTACCTTAGGGTCACCTGAGATAAGAATCGCATTGGTACGTTCATCGGCAACTAATTTAGGTTGTAGGAAGGCAGGTGTGTTTTTAGCATCTGTGGTTTTGCTTAACGCATCAACAATACGTACCATTTCTGCCGCAGAGGCATTCTTTAGCTCAACGACTTCAATCTCTTTATCACCCGCTTGGTCAACACGCTTGATGATTTCAGCTAAACGGTTTACTACCGCCGCTCGGCCTGTAATAAGGATGATGTTGGCTGGGTCGTAGTGCACAACGTTACCCGCGCCTGCATTGTCGTTTAGTTGACGAAGCAGAGGAGAAAGTTCACGCACCGAGACATTACGAACCGTCACAACACGTGTCACCACGTTGTCGCCTTTGATCGTATCACTGTCTCCAACGACTGGAATTGCCGATGTTTTTGAATCCTTGGCCTTGATGATCTTAAGAACACCCGAGTCCATTTCGACAACCGCGTAGCCATACACTTCCAATACGTTTAGGAAGAAGCTGTAATATTGCTCTTCATTGAGTACGTCGTAGCTGCGTACATCGATTTTTCCGCGCACCGAAGGGTCAACGATGATCGTCTTCTCTAGGTTACGACCAACAATATTAATAAACTCTTGAATATCAGTGCCTTTAAAGCTGGCACTAAAATCACTCGCGATGGCTGCGGGTGTGCAGATTAAGCTTCCTGCCAATAACCATGCACTTTTCTTAAACCAATGCTTCACGTACTTCTCCTACACTTTCGTCCTTCGTTAGACGCAAAGTTTTAAAATTCAATAAACACTTCATGTTGTTGACCATCTCTCTCGACGACGAGGTTTAGCTCTGTCAGCTCTGAGATAGAACGGAATATGTTGCCCATAGCAGCAGGGTCTGTCAGGTCTTGTCCATTTAACTGAGTAGCAATATCTCCGTTTTGGAGCCCTACTGAGTTAAAAAGTTCTGAATCTTTGCCAGGGCTCACACGATAACCAATAACGCTATCGTCGCGCTTCACCTGAGACAATCGAACATATTGGAAGATTTGTTGCGGATCTTTCATTATCTTCGCTTTAATTTCATCAAGCTTCTCTTCTGCAGAAGCCGGGTTATTACCACGAACCGAAGAAGAAGCGCGAGGTGCTGCAGGCGCTGAGACAGCTAAACGCTTGTACTCAATACCTTCAAGCATCAAGGTTTCGTCTCGCCCTGAGTTATCAATGATTACGCGGTCGACTAATACGGCTTTAAGCTTAGCTCGGGTGCCTTCTATCTCTTCATTAATTCCGTAGGTCGCCTGCGTACCGCGATTAGCGATCACGGCTAAGCTCAGTCTTGGATTAGAACTGGCAACAGCACCGACCAAAACTAGATTTAATCGTGTCTTTGGCGCATCTTGGATAACTTGCTGTTCAACCACAACTGGCGTTGTTGGGTTATAGGCACCAAAAAGGTTGCTCCGCTGCAAAGAAGAGATATCAAGGGTCGATTGAGGAGTAGAAGACGATGAAGCTGTTGCTTTCCAAGGCACGACGGTTTGCTCAGCAGGTTCAATAAACCATGCAAGCTGTCCTAAAATCCATGCGGAAGCTGCAATCAACATACAACACATCGCTAGGCTTAGTTTCTGCTGAAGTACAAATCCATTTTCTAATAAGCGGCTCAACACAGGAGAATTTCCTGCGCGATTCTTGAGCTCTAAAAAGTTCACTTTCCTTGCCCCTTTTCATGACGACAAACGCTGCAAATCATTAAACTTTCAGCTTTTTTATTCATTCGTTCGATACCAAGCTTACTTAAGCATAAGATCCTCGATTATATCATAGCAAATCGATAAAGCGGCATTACATGGCTATTTTGTATTATGACTTGAAAAAAATGCCAACCGCCTCCACTTTAAGCTTCTACTTAATGTGATTAGCATCATCAAAAGCATGTTGCGCACTGTTCATTACAGTTAAACCGCATTCATTTCTTACTGAATAAGGCACAGCCCTATATGAAAACTACTAATGAAGCTGTCAGACTCGATAAATGGTTGTGGGCAGCCCGCTTTTACAAAACCCGCTCTATTGCTCGCAATATGGTCGATGGCGGCAAAGTCCACTATAATGGTCAACGCAGTAAGCCAAGTAAAATTGTCGAACTTGGGGCAGTGATTACCCTGCGTCAAGGTAATGAAGAAAAGACGGTGACTATCGAGAAAATCTCTGCCCATCGCGGCGGAGCTCCCCTTGCTCAAACCCTCTATGAAGAAACCACCGAGAGCTTGGCAAAGAGAGAAGAGTTTGCAAAACAACGTAAATTGAATGCTCATAGCCCAGCACCAGAACGTCGCCCAGATAAAAAGCAACGTCGTGACATCATCAAGTTCAAGACTCAATAAGCTAGAAGGAATAGCCAAATGGCCAACCCAATGTCTACAAGTAATGTTTTAAATCGCTACCTATTTGAAGACCTATCAGTTCGTGGTGAATTGGTACAGATGGATGAAGCGTACCAACAGATTATTTCTAGCAAGGAATACCCAGCACCAGTACAAAAACTGTTGGGTGAGCTACTGGTTTCAACGACGCTACTCACGGCGACTCTAAAGTTTGAAGGTTCTATCACTATGCAACTGCAAGGTGACGGCCCAGTATCTCTGGCTGTTATCAATGGCGATAACGACCAGAAAATCCGTGGTGTTGCTCGCTTTGAAGGCGATATTGCTGACGACGCAGGCCTGCACGAGCTTATGGGTAAAGGCCACCTAGTGATCACTATCGATCCTAAGAAAGGTGAACGTTACCAAGGGATCGTTGGTCTTGAAGGCGACACTCTAGCTGAAGTCCTTGAAGGTTACTTCGCAAACTCTGAACAGCTAAAGACTCGTCTATGGCTACGTACGGGTGAACATGAAGGCAAAGCACACGCTGCGGGTATGTTGCTGCAGGTTATGCCAGACGGTACCGGTACGCCAGATGACTTCGAGCACCTAGAGCAGTTAACGGACACAGTTAAAAACGAAGAGCTATTCACTCTAGAAGCAAACGAACTGCTTTACCGTTTGTACAACCAAGAGAAAGTACAACTGTTCACACCACAACCGGTTGAATTCTTCTGTGGTTGTTCACGTGACCGAAGCGGTGCCGCTATCATTACTGTCGCTCAAGAGGAGATCTACGACATCCTTAGCACGGAAGGCAGCGTTGCTCTACACTGCGATTACTGTGGCACAAACTACTCGTTCGACAAGAATGATGTTGATGCTCTGTATGCAGAAGCGGCAGATAAAGGCAGCAATACGGTTCATTAATTTACGGCGTACCAAAAACACGTAATTTACCCCAAAAAGGTCAGCACTACGCTGGCCTTTTTTGTGATCAAAATAGCGCAAACTCCGTAACATCTCGTAATAAAATCACCTCTTAATTTTAATCAATTAATAATATCCCCTCCCCTAGCGCAAAGGTTTGCGTACAGGATAGACTAGTCAGGCCAATATGTGATGAGGCGCTTAAAACCTCACGGTTAATATGGATATTTTTTGAGCTATATCCCTGTTTCCCCAGAGTCTCGTTGCTAGCATGGTGAGCAGATAACAATAAAAAATTAATACAAAATCCCTACAAAATATCCTACAAGGAGCACCTATGACCGTTATGGAACATACTAAGGCTGCACAAATTGATCTAACTAAGCACGGACTGACTGGCGTTACTGAAGTTCTTCGTAACCCTAGCTACGAGCAGTTATTCGTTGAAGAGACACTGCCAGGTTTGGAAGGCTACGAAAAAGGCGTAGTAACGGAACTAGGCTCTGTTGCGGTTGATACTGGTATCTTTACTGGCCGCTCACCAAAAGATAAGTACATTGTTAAAGATGACACTACACGCGATACCATGTGGTGGTCAGATCAAGGCAAAAATGACAACAAACCGATTACAACTGAAGTATGGGATGAGCTTAAAGAGCTTGTGACAACTCAGCTATCTGGCAAGCGCCTATTTGTCATTGACGGTTACTGTGGTGCTAACCCAGATACGCGTTTAAGTGTACGTATTATCACTGAAGTAGCGTGGCAAGCGCACTTCGTTAAGAACATGTTCATTCGTCCTACAGACGAAGAGCTAGCAACGTTCGAACCTGATTTCGTGGTAATGAACGGTGCTAAAACAACGAACCCTAACTGGGAAAAACAGGGTCTAAACTCTGAAAACTTCGTTGCTTTCAACCTAACAGAGCGCGTTCAAATCATCGGTGGTACTTGGTACGGCGGTGAGATGAAGAAAGGCATGTTCGCAATGATGAACTACCTACTGCCTCTGCAAGGCATCGCTTCAATGCACTGTAGTGCAAACGTCGGCGAGAAAGGCGATGTTGCCATCTTCTTCGGCCTATCTGGTACAGGTAAAACAACTCTATCAACCGATCCTAAACGTGAGCTAATCGGTGATGATGAGCACGGTTGGGACGACGATGGCATCTTCAACTTCGAAGGTGGTTGTTACGCGAAAACCATTCGCCTATCTAAAGAGGCAGAACCAGAAATCTACAATGCAATCCGTCGCGATGCACTACTAGAAAATGTAACGGTTCGTGGTGATGGCTCTATCGACTTTGATGACGGTTCAAAAACTGAGAACACTCGTGTTTCTTACCCGATTCACCACATCGATAACATCGTTAAACCAGTATCAAAAGCAGGCCATGCTCAAAAAGTTATCTTCCTGACTGCTGATGCATTCGGTGTACTACCACCAGTTTCTAAACTGACTCCAGAGCAAACGAAGTACCACTTCCTATCTGGCTTCACTGCGAAACTAGCAGGTACTGAGCGTGGTATTACTGAGCCAACACCAACATTCTCTGCGGCATTTGGTGCGGCGTTCCTTACTCTTCACCCAACTCAGTACGCTGAAGTGCTCGTGAAACGTATGGAAGCAGCTGGCGCTGAAGCTTACCTAGTGAACACAGGTTGGAACGGCACAGGCAAGCGTATCTCTATTCAAGATACTCGTGGCATCATCGACGCAATCCTAGATGGCTCTATCGACAAGGCTGATACTAAGGTTATCCCTATGTTCAACCTAGAAGTGCCACTAGCGCTACACGATGTTGACCCAGCGATTCTTGACCCACGCGACACGTACACTGACCCACTACAATGGGAAAGCAAAGCGAAAGATCTAGCCGAACGCTTCATCAACAACTTTGACAAGTACACAGACAACGCTGAAGGTAAGTCACTGGTTGCCGCTGGTCCTCAACTGGACTAATCCAACCATCTGCTCGGGCTTAGCCAAAAGCGAACGCCCAATTTAAAATGATATTTTTGTAGCAAGCCCCTCTTTTGAGGGGCTTTTTTGTTGATGCTTGACCCTTTTTGTTCCACTCTGTTTTAAGACTATTGAGATTTAAGGCTTTCAGGGAATGAAAAAGGTATTCATGGTGTTCGGCATTGTGTTGGCTATCGCCGTTGCGTTTATCGCAGCATTGCTGTTAAGCCTACAAACCCAATACCGCGCCGATGTTGCTAACTTTTTTATCAAGCATACGATTGAACAACCTGTGCTCATTGAAGATGTTGAGTATCAGGCGCCTTATCACATCACCTTGATGGGCATCACCCAAAGCCAATCGGAAAAACAACCACCCCTGTATATCGACAAGGTCGACATCTGGTTCAGCCCAGACTCTATTCTTGAAACTAAGCTGGTTTTGGACTCTGTATTGATCAGCGGACTGCAGTTAGAAGCCAACGATCTAGACACATTCACATCAGTGTTTACCCAACCAAACCTCAAGCTCCGTCAGCTAGCAATCAATAACCTAGATTTCTCGACTCCAGACTTTAATGCACGAGGCATCGACCTTCAGATCGCCGACCCCGTGTGGGATAACCAAAACTCACTGCTACCTTATGGCAAAACCCAACTTTCAGCCTCGCAGTTATATTGGCAAGGTGAAGCATTCGATAACCTGTTGATTGACCTGGACCTCAAGCCGAGTGACAGCACCCTTTATGGTACTTCGTTTGACTGGCGTGGCGCTAAGATTTCCGGACAAGCAGAGCAATATCAGCAAGATTGGTCGTTAGTGAATGTGACCATCGATGGCTTACGACTCAATCAGCAGCAAACCCAAAACCTACTAAGCAAAGAGTGGGATGTGGCAGGTATTCAGATTAACCACATCAACAGCCTAGATATTCTGCGTAGCGATGTAGAGTGGAAAGGTGGCCATCTCGCAGCCTTTGATGCCTCGTTAGAAAATATCCAACTACCCTTTGAACTGTGGAAGCAACAGAAAGCCATTTTCTCTCTGCAAGCAGAGGGAGTGACCATTGATGAAGACATGTTTGTCGAGCCAAATATCAAGCTAAACCTAGAGCCAAACCAGATACAGATTGAAGATTTCTATACTCAATTCCTGCAGGGCACTGTACAGCTCAATGGCAAGGTTACTCCTAGCAGCATTCAATTAGCGCAGCTCGACCTGCAAGGTATAAAGTGGATTACGGAAAGCCAAGATAGCCCTCTACCCGCCACTCGCTTGATACCTTGGCTCACGCAGCTCCAGAATATCGAAATTAGCCGAATTAACATAGAACGCAGCCAACTTGTCCAACTCGCAGAAAAACCTTACTGGCAGGTCTCAGGGCTTCATGTCGAGGGACATCAGGTTCAACTGCTACAAGATAGAAAGCTAGGTCTGTGGCAAGGAAAGCTGATGGCCAGCGCGAATGATGCCAGCTACCAAAACATTATTAGCGCACAGCCGGTGGTTGAAATGAATAGCGAGCAAGGAAAATGGACGCTGACACGCCTATTTGCACCATTAAAGAATGGCTATATTGAAGCGAATGCTACTCTCGACTTTAACCAAATCAGCAAGCCGTGGAGTATAGATATCTCTGTCGATGGCTTGCCTATCTCGCCAATCTTGCAACCACTGGAATTACCGCTCGACGCAACCGGTTATGGCGAGTTTGAACTTCAAGCTGCGGGTTTATACGGCGATTCATTAATGCTCGGCTATTCCACAACAGGTCAACTCACTGGTAGCGTTCGCCAAGGAGTGATGACCTTTAATGACAAGCTTTCTGAAACATCGACTGATAACGTGTTTGAAATCCCAGAGCTCAATGCGAATTTTGACCGTGGACGCTTCACACTCGAGCCAGTGCACATTATTGGTGCATCGGCAGCAGAGCAAGGCGAACAAAGGATTCAAACGTTAAATGGCGAAATGTCTGGAGAGCTCGACTTGCTAAAAACCGAGCAACACACTCTCTCTATTTCACTATCCGACCCATGCCACCAAATATCAGGAAAGCTCACCCAAGCTGAGTATTCCGAGATTAACGACTGCCAACAAAAAAGCGCCACTCCACAAGAGTAGCGCCTTCTATCTGTATCTTTATCTGCTAGCCATTGTCAGCTATACGCTTACATTGGAGTCTGTTGATAATCTCTTTTTGTAGTCAGGGATCAGCATATAGGTTCCTGTAAACTCAACCGCCTCCATGTCGCCACTGTTAATGGTCACGTGAATGATGATACGAGCTTTTCTGCCAGACGCGAGGCGATCTAAATCGCCACTAATCCCATCCAATGACGTGGATGCCACTGGATTTTGCTCAACTGGATGACGATAACGAATATTACTATCTGCTAGTACGATATCACCAGTCAACCCACGCTCCTTCATGAGTAACCATGTCATACCCCAACCGGTTAAGGTCGCCAAGGTAAAGGCTGAGCCAGCAAACATGGTGTTATGCGGGTTAAGGTTTGGATTTAACTGAGCACTACACTCGAACTGATAACCCGTGTATTGGTTAATCTTGATGCCCATCTTGTCACTGATCGGGATCTGATGCTCCCAGCGCTGTTGAAGCTCATTACACCATTCTGGTTTGCGCAGTACATCAGCCATCGGATCAAGAGGTTTTACCATCTGTTGGTGACGCACAGGCCCGCGTTGGTCGTTAATCTCACCACGACGCTCAAACTCATTCTTCTCATAGAATGAGATCGCATCTTCACGAGCATTACACACCAAACGCTTCGCCCCTTCTTGACGTGCCAGTGACTCTAGCGCAACCAAGATAAGTGAGCCCATGCCTTTGCTTTGGCGAGAGTTCTTCACCGCCATGTAGCGGATCTGACCTTCTAGATCTGGGGTGATATAGAGACGACCAATCGCCATCGGGCGACCTCGACCATCAACAATCATGCGATGGTGACTCATTGGGTCATATTCATCGCGCTCTGAACCGACCGGCATTCGCCAAGGTTCGCGGAGCATTTGCCAGCGAAAATGGTAATACTTGTTCAGTTGATTTTCGGTGGTCGGGGTTATGAGTTTAAACATGCTTATTCCTTTAAGCCTAAACCTGCAGCCAGAATGTCACTGGGCCATCATTAACCAAAGACACTTTCATGTCGGCTGCGAATCGGCCACGTTCCGTTGGCAACACTGATTCACATTGGTCAGAGAAGTAGTTGTAAAGACGCTCTGCATCTTCTGGGTGAGCACCGCGAGAAAATCCAGCACGTGTCCCTTTCTTGGTGTCAGCTGGCAGAGTGAATTGAGAAACCACTAATACCTTACCTTCTACCTGCTTTACATTGAGATTCATTTTATCGTCTTCATCTCCAAAGACACGATAAGTGGTCACTCGTTCCATCAAACGTTTGGCTTTGGCTTCGTCATCACCTTTTTCTACACCTAACAGAACTAATAAACCTTGCTCAATCTCACCCACGACTTCGCCATCAACACGGACGGCAGCTTCACTTACTCTCTGGATCAGTGCTATCACTGTTGTTTCCTTGCTCTGTAATTTTGTCTTTATCCGACGAGTGTACCATTTCTTGTGAGTCACTCCACTGTTCCTGCTCGCCCAACGCGGCCGTCACTTCAGCACCCACTAGCACAATCAACCAGCACAAATAGACCCAAACAAAAAGAATGGGAATCGCCGCTAATGCGCCATAAATCAACTGGTAAGACGGAAACTGAGTAATGTAAGCCGCAAAGCCTTTCTTACTGAGTTCGAATAACAGAGCCGCGACCAGAGAACCCGCTGCCGCATGAGAAAAGTGTATCTTTTTGTTGGGAACCAACAGATACAGACCAAAAAACGCAAAGAATGAGGTAATCAAAGGGAGCTTGCGAATCACTGTATTAAAAGCACTCGACACGACTTCGTTTTGTAACAAGTTTAATGATGTCACATACGACGTTGCAGCAATGCTCGCTCCGATCAAAATAGGCCCAAGAGTTAGCACCATCCAATACATCGAAAAAGACAACACAGCACGTCGCTTTTCCGTTACTCGCCAGATGTAGTTTAGGTTTTTATCAATATTGGAGATCAGCATCAGAGCGGCAATGAACAAGAACACACTGCCCACCGCCGTCATCTTGCCGGTATTAGCAACAAACTCCAGTAAAGCACCATGCACCGCATCCCCGGAAGCGGGAACAAAGTTGGTAATAACGAAGTTTTGAATCACTAAACCAACATCAGCAAAAACTGAAAATGACGACAAAATAGAGAGCAAAACCGTCAACATCGGTACGATCGAGAGCAAAGTAATGTACGCCAAGTACCCTGCATTCACATTAACTCTATCGTGCGTCATCCGCGTAAGAAGATAGCGGGAAAACTGGATGCTTCCTGTAGCTGCCTTTTTTATCTTCAACTTGTAACTCCCTGGTAACTCGTTCATAGTCCTAATTAATATTCCGTTATATTAATCACAGTAAGTAAATGTTCAAAAATAGCGTAGGAAAAAGGCTTGAGAACAAGGCAGAGTTTTGTGATAAGTAGTTATTCTACAATCAAAAACTCTAACGCCGTTATCGAGCATTTTAACAAGCTAGGTTGAGCAGTTATTTACTACGATTGATATTATTTAACTATAGGAAACTAGGATGCCTTATTTAATAGTTATAGTCCTCTCTATTTTTACTCTTACTGGATGCCAATCAGCTTATTACTCCGCCATGGAGCAAGTGGGCTACCACAAGCGTGACATTATGCTTGATAGAGTAGAAGACGCTAAAGAGTCGCAACAGGACGCCCAAGAAGAGTTTACTAGCGCACTCGAAGCCTTGAGTAGCCTGACTAATTTTAGTGGCGGCGACCTTGAAGACATGTACAACCAAATCAACGACAAATACCAAGACAGCGAAAAAGCCGCTCAAAATGTCAGTGATCGTATTGCTGCAATTGAAGATGTGTCGGATGCGTTGTTTGCAGAGTGGCAGGGAGAATTAGACCTTTACACTAGCGACTCACTGCGTCGTTCAAGTGAGCAAAAACTGCGTGAGACTAAATCGTCTTACCAAACCATGCTGTCAGCGATGAAACGGGCTGAAAAGAAAATGGATCCGGTACTCAACACTCTTCGCGACAACACGCTTTATCTCAAGCATAACCTCAATGCAAGTGCCGTTGGTTCGTTGCAGGGCGAGTTTATGAGCTTAGAAAAAGACATCGCCTACGCAATAGAACAAATGAATGCGGCGATAGCAGAATCGGATAAATTCTTAGCTCAACTGAATCAAAAGTAGCGCTTCAGAGAAGCAACATCATGCAGCCTATCATTATTACTGGCGGTCCCGGAGCCGGAAAAACAACACTGATTAATGCCTTGGGTGACATGGGTTACCCAACCTTCGCGGAATCTTCTCGTCAGTTGATAGAACAACAGAGCCAACTTGAGAACGGTATCTTACCTTGGTTAGACCTTCCGGGATTTGCTCGTCTATGTTTAACCGTCATGAGCGAACAAAAAGACCAAGCCCGTCAGCATCCAATTGCCTTTCTCGATCGTGCCATTCCAGACATTTGTGGCTATTTGGCTCAGGCGAAACTAGAGATAAACACAACCTACCGAGAAGCGAGCCAAGGTTATCACCCCCAAGTTTTGTTCTGCCGCCCAGAGGCTTCGATTTATGTTCAAGATGAAGTGCGCCCTTACCCCTTTGAAGAAGCATTAGAGATTCACCACGCGCTGGTCAACGTCTATCAAGAGCTAGGTTATGAGATCGTTGAAGTGCCATTTATATCGGTAGCTGAGCGAGTTCAATTCGTTGAAAGTCATCTAGGAATCAAAAGCTAGATTCCAGATATCTCGTCCCTCGATTCTGGAATGACGATTCGATGAATAGGCATGGAACACGCTCTTCGTATCCCGCATCTCGTTTACCCGTATCTATCCTAATGCCATATAAAACAAAAGCCCCGAGCAGCTAGGCTACTCAGGGCTTTCTTAATTAGCTAGAAGCTAGTCAGCTGGCAATTAAGCCTTAGCTGGACGTGCTGCACGCTTACGTTCGTTTTCAGTAAGAAGCTTCTTACGGATACGAATGCTTACTGGCGTTACTTCTACTAGTTCGTCTTCGTCGATGAACTCAAGAGCTTGCTCTAGAGTGTGACGGATAGGTGGCGAAAGAACCTGTGCTTCATCAGTACCTGATGCACGAACGTTCGTTAGCTGCTTACCTTTCAGACAGTTTACTGTTAGGTCGTTTGAACGGTTATGAATACCGATAATTTGACCTTCATATACTTCATCCGCGTGCTCAGCAAATAGACGACCACGTTCTTGTAGGTTGAATAGTGCGTAAGTCAGAGCTTTACCAGTCGCGTTCGAGATTAGAACACCGTTGTTACGTTGACCAATTACGCCGCCTTTGTGAGGACCGTAGTGATCAAATGAGTGGTAAAGAAGACCAGAACCAGACGTTAGCGTTAGGAACTCAGTTTGGAAACCGATAAGACCACGAGAAGGCATCATGAAGTCCATGCGAACACGGCCTTTGCCATCTGGAGACATATCAGTTAGCTCACCTTTACGTAGACCGATGTTTTCCATGATGCCACCTTGGTGCTCTTCAAGCACGTCGATAGTCACAGTTTCAAACGGTTCAGTTAGGTTGCCATCTTCGTCTTTCTTGATGATAACTTCTGGACGAGAGACAGCTAGCTCGAAACCTTCACGACGCATGTTTTCGATCAGGATAGATAGGTGAAGTTCACCACGACCTGAAACACGGAAACGATCTGGGTTATCAGTTTCTTCAACACGTAGTGCAACGTTGTGTACTAGTTCTTTCTCTAGACGCTCAAGGATGTTACGTGAAGTAACGAACTTACCTTCTTTACCCGCGAACGGAGAAGTGTTTACTTGGAACGTCATTGTTACTGTTGGTTCATCAACAGAAAGCGGAGTCATTGCTTCAACATTGTTTACGTCACAGATAGTGTCTGAAATTTTCAGCTCACCAAGACCAGTGATTGCAATGATGTCGCCAGCGTTAGCTTGCTCAACTTCGTGACGGTCAAGACCTAGGTAACCAAGAACTGTACCTACTTTACCGTTACGTTTTTTGCCTTCTGCATTTACGATAGTTACTTGTTGGTTTGGCTTAACAGAACCACGAGTAACACGAGCAACACCGATAACACCTACGTAAGAGCTGTAATCAAGTTGCGAAATTTGCATTTGTAGTGGACCGTCAAGGTCAACTGCAGGCGCGTCTACTGTATCAACAACAGCTTGGAACAATGGTTCCATGTTCTCGCCAGTTTCGCCTTCAGTCATTGTTGCCCAACCGTTTAGAGCTGAAGCGTAAACAACAGTAAAGTCTAGTTGCTCATCAGTAGCACCTAGGTTGTCGAAAAGGTCGAATACTTGATCCATAACCCAATCAGGACGAGCGCCTGGGCGGTCAATCTTGTTGATTACAACGATTGGCTTAAGACCGTGTGCGAATGCTTTTTGCGTTACGAAACGAGTTTGAGGCATTGGGCCATCAACTGCGTCAACGATAAGCAGAACAGAATCAACCATAGACATGATACGCTCAACTTCACCGCCGAAGTCCGCGTGTCCCGGAGTATCTACGATGTTGATGCGGTAATCATTCCAGTTGATTGCTGTGTTCTTAGCAAGAATGGTAATGCCACGCTCTTTTTCGATGTCATTCGAATCCATGACACGCTCTTCAGCTTCACCACGAGACTCAAGAGTGCCTGACTGTTGTAGCAGTTTATCAACCAAAGTCGTTTTACCGTGGTCAACGTGCGCGATGATCGCGATATTTCTTAACTTATCAATCTGTGGAGTAGACATGGATTCTCGATTCACTCATAAAAGGTAGCCGTCAATTATCTCAATTGTTTGGATAATAACCGCTAGCTTGATTTAAAAAACGGTCAATAATATACCAGATTTTAGAAAAAAACCCAGAAATATGTGATCTGAACCAAGGCTTTTTTCTCTATTAGCGATTCATATTCGCTTAACATCGATTCAATACGGTATAGAACAGCTAAATTCGTACGATTTTTAAAATCATTGCGCGCTAACTTCGAGCCAAATCTACCCCGAAAAAGAAAAGTGGATTGACAACGTACTCAATTCGTTGCTGAATGGTATTCGTTTGTGATTCATCATATTGGTGCACACCAAGCGCATTGCACCAACACGGTGCACGCAGAGATCATTTTGGTGCAAAATTCAAAAGTAAACGCAAACAAAAACAACTAAGCAATTGAAATTAATGGAATAATTTTTTTGGCACGCTTTTGGCAATAGACAAATCAGCATCGATTAATGCACATACAGACATTAATCAATGCTGGTTTCAACCGAATCGAGCTAATACCGAATTAATAACACTGGAGGTTATCCAAGATGTCAGTAGAAAATGTACTATCCCTGATCCAAGAGAACGAAGTTAAATTTATCGACTTACGTTTTACTGATACAAAAGGTAAAGAGCAGCATATCTCTATTCCTTCTCACCAAGTTGACGCTGACTTCTTTGAAGAAGGTAAAATGTTCGACGGCTCTTCAGTAGCAGGTTGGAAAGGCATTAACGAATCTGACATGGTAATGATGCCTGACGCATCATCTGCAGTTCTTGACCCATTCACAGAAGACGCAACGCTAAACATCCGTTGTGACATTCTTGAGCCTGCAACAATGCAAGGCTACGACCGTGACCCTCGCTCAATCGCTAAACGTTCTGAAGAATACCTACGCTCTACTGGTATCGCAGATACAGTTCTAGTCGGTCCTGAGCCAGAATTCTTCCTATTTGATGATGTTAAATTCTCAAATGACATGTCTGGTTCTTTCTTCAAGATTGATGACGTAGAAGCAGCTTGGAACACAGGTTCTGACATCGAAGGCGGTAACAAAGGTCACCGTCCTGGCGTTAAAGGCGGTTACTTCCCAGTAGCTCCTGTAGATTCTTCTCAAGACATCCGTTCTGCAATGTGTCTAGTAATGGAAGAGATGGGTCTAGTTGTTGAAGCTCACCACCACGAAGTAGCAACTGCGGGTCAAAACGAAATCGCAACTCGCTTCAACACGCTAACAACAAAAGCGGATGAGACTCAAATCTACAAGTACGTTGTACACAACGTTGCTCACGCATTTGGTAAAACAGCGACATTCATGCCTAAGCCACTCGTTGGTGATAACGGTTCTGGTATGCACGTTCACCAATCTCTAGCAAAAGACGGCGTTAACCTGTTTGCTGGTGATAAGTACGGCGGTCTATCTGAAATGGCGCTTTACTACATCGGTGGTGTAATCAAACACGCTCGTGCAATCAACGCATTTGCTAACCCATCAACAAACTCGTACAAGCGTCTTGTGCCTGGTTTTGAAGCTCCAGTAATGCTTGCTTACTCAGCACGTAACCGTTCTGCTTCTATCCGTATCCCAGTAGTACCAAGCCCGAAAGCACGTCGTATCGAGCTACGTTTTGGTGACCCAGCAGCTAACCCATACCTATGCTACTCAGCAATGCTGATGGCTGGCCTTGACGGTATCAAAAACAAGATCCACCCAGGCGAAGCTATGGATAAAGATCTATACGACCTTCCAGCAGAAGAAGCGGCTGAAATCCCAACCGTTGCTGAATCTCTACAAGAAGCTCTAGCAGCGCTTAGCGAAGACCGTGAATTCCTAACCGCTGGCGGCGTATTCTCTGACGACTTCATCGATTCTTACATCACTCTGAAATCTGACGACGTACAACGCGTGAACATGGCTACACACCCACTTGAGTTTGAACTGTACTACTCAGTTTAATCTCCAGTAGAGATAAGCCATTTCTTACTGCAACCTGTAAGAATCGCTAACTAAATATTAGGCTCGCCTCGCAGGCGGGCCTTTTTTATATTCTCCCTCCCTCAGCTTCCTCGTACCATACTAGATACCAATCGTAGTAAATGACTACTCAGCCTAGCTTGTTAAAACACTCGATAACATCGTTAGGTTTTTTTGATTGTAGAATAACTACTTATCGAAACTATTTTTTTTGCCGAGCAGGGCTGTCTCGTTCTCAAGCCTTTTTCCTGTGCTATTTGTGAACATTAACTTACTGTGATTGGTATTAAACAAAAGCCCTCAGAGGCTGTTGCTATAAATACAATAAAATCAATAACAAAACTAACGTCAAACGTGAAAACACCTAACGGTGGAAAGAGGCTAACGATATGAAAAACATACTGTTCCTAATCGGATTAACAGTCGCATTCTCGTGCTCTGCTCAAACGGTGTACACCTGGGAAGATGAGGATGGTGTGCTTCACTTTAGTGATACCCCTACCGATCAAGGTGCGGAGGCTCTTCGCCTACCTGACGTACAAGCTTCTGCGCCAGCCCCTAAATTTGAGGCCTCAACGCCTGTTGACGCTGCAGATCCCTCTACAACTAAAACGGCAACACCAGCTCAAGCTCAGGAAAAAACGGATAACACGAAACGAGAGGTACCCGCTCAGTTAGCCCTCAGCATGCTGACTCCAGTTCATGATCAAACCATCCGCAGCAACCGTGGCTTAATCCCCATTCAGATCGAACTCAACCGGAAATTAGGTATTGGTGAGCAGTTGCAATTAATGCTCGATGGCCGTCGTTATGGTGCTCCACAAACCCAGCCAACTTGGGAATTGAAAGGCATCGATCGAGGCACTCACACCATTGCAATTCAAGCACATAGAAGCGGCAAGCTTATTGCATCTACTAGTCCAGTCACCGTGTATTTACATCGAGCGACGCTCAAGTAAGCCAATGTGTTAAAAGAGGCCAAATTACCTCTACTTTTCACCTGATCGAAGCAGCTTTCAGCGACTCTAATGAATTATCTTTAGCTTCTGGTTGATATGCGCCATACTTGAACTTAGCTTCGCACCAATTTGGTGCAGTGAGAAAAACACCAGTTCAAGGACGAAATAGTGAATCGATCAGCCAAAAGCGACAGCATAGATACACATCATCTTTCCAGCGCCATTCTCGACAATATGGTGACCTCAACATTGATGCTCGATGAGCAACTGTATGTCCGATACGCCAATCCGGCGGCTGAACAACTCTTTTCACAGAGTGCGCGACGCATTGTTGATCATCCACTGAGTCAGCTTATCCAACACGCCTCTCTTGACTTGGCACTGCTGACCCAACCGCTACAAAGTGGCCAAAGCATTACCGATAGCGATGTGACCTTCGTTGTTGATAACCGCCCTCTGATGCTTGAAGTAACGGTTAGTCCAATCTCGTGGCAACGTGAGACGCTGCTATTGGTTGAGATGCGCAAGATAGACCAGCAAAGAAGACTCAGCCAAGAGCTTAACCAACACGCACAACAGCAAGCAGCTAAGCTACTGGTACGTGGATTAGCCCATGAAATTAAGAACCCGCTAGGTGGTTTAAGAGGTGCTGCGCAGCTGCTTGGAAAGATGCTCCCTGATCAGTCTCTGAATGAGTACACCCAAATCATTATTGAGCAAGCCGACCGCTTACGCGCTTTAGTCGATCGCCTACTTGGCCCGCAAAAGCCGGGAACCAAATCAGAAGAGAACCTTCACCAAATTCTCGAAAAAGTAAGGCAGTTGGTTGAGCTCGAATCGGGTTCGACGCTCGCTATCGAGCGAGATTACGATCCAAGCCTCCCTGCGATTTTGATGGACTCTGCGCAAGTTGAACAGGCGATGCTCAATATCGTGAGCAATGCGGCGCAGATTCTAAAGACTCAGGAATCAGGGAAAATCACCATTCGCACCAGAACGGTGCATCAAGCAAACATTCATGGGCAGCGACACAAGCTCGCTGCTCGAATTGAGATCTGCGATAACGGCCCGGGCATCCCCGATGATTTAAAAGACACCCTGTTTTACCCAATGGTCAGCGGACGAGAAGGAGGCACAGGGCTAGGGCTATCGATATCTCAAAACCTGATCGATCAACACAATGGGAAAATTGATGTTGAAAGCTGGCCGGGCAACACCACATTCACGATTTATTTGCCGATATAAGCAAAGCTGTGTCTCCCACTGGAAACAACGTTTCATTGGCAACACTAAATACCGAACAATAAAAACAACAATGATTATCACAATAGATTTCGCTGCAAAGGAATTGAATTATGAGTAAGGGATACGTTTGGGTCGTCGATGACGACAGCTCTATCCGCTGGGTAGTAGAGAAAACACTTTCATCTGCGGATATAAAGTGTGAAACATTTGCTGATGCAGAGAGCGTATTACTTGCTCTTGAGCGCGAGACGCCAGATGTATTGGTATCTGATATTCGCATGCCCGGCATTGACGGTATTGAGCTTTTGCATCAGGTTCATCAGCGCTCTCCCGACCTGCCAGTGATCATTATGACCGCGCACTCAGACCTTGATGCGGCGGTAAATGCTTATCAAAAAGGCGCTTTTGAGTATCTGCCTAAGCCGTTTGATATCGATGAGACACTGACTTTAGTAGAGCGAGCAATCGCCCACAGCCAAGAGCAAAAGCGAGAACAAGCCAGCGAAGCAGTAGAAGACACCAACGCGCCAGAAATCATTGGCGAAGCGCCTGCGATGCAGGAAGTCTTCCGCGCCATTGGTCGTTTGTCTCGGTCATCCATTTCCGTGCTAATCAATGGTGAATCAGGTACAGGTAAAGAACTAGTCGCACACGCCTTACATCGTCACAGCCCAAGAGCGAAAAAGCCCTTTATCGCCCTGAACATGGCAGCTATTCCTAAAGACCTGATTGAATCAGAGCTGTTTGGCCATGAGAAAGGAGCCTTTACTGGAGCCAACAGCGTTCGCCAAGGACGCTTCGAGCAAGCCAACGGGGGGACTCTGTTTCTTGATGAGATCGGCGACATGCCACTCGATATTCAGACTCGACTACTGCGCGTGCTGTCTGATGGACAGTTTTATCGCGTAGGTGGACATTCTGCGGTTAAGGTCGATGTTCGTATCGTTGCCGCAACCCACCAAGATCTTGAGCGCTTAGTACATGACGGTGGTTTCCGTGAAGACCTTTTCCATCGACTCAACGTTATCCGAATCCATATTCCGGCACTGCGCGAACGTAAACAGGACATTGAAAAGCTGACTCACCACTTCCTAGCATCAGCCGCTGAAGAGCTCGGTGTTGAAGTGAAGACACTACACCCAGAGACTATTCTGAAGCTCAATCAGCTCAATTGGCCGGGTAATGTACGTCAGCTTGAGAACATTTGTCGTTGGTTAACAGTAATGGCGAGCGGCAGCGAAATACTCCCTTCCGATCTTCCTCCTGAGTTGTTGGAAGAGAAGGTTATGATCAGCGAAGGTACTGATGGTAATTGGCAACAACTGCTGGCTAATTGGGCCAAGAGTGCACTTGATTCCGGCGAAAAAGAGCTGCTGACTTATGCTCTACCCGAGTTTGAACGTATATTATTAGAGGCCGCACTCAACCATACTAATGGCCATAAACAAGATGCAGCGAAAGTTTTAGGATGGGGAAGAAATACCCTTACTCGTAAACTCAAAGAGTTGTACTGATCCTTATATGCCTCTAGATACATATTTTTCAATACTAAAAAAGTGTCGCTTGCTTTGAATAGTATCGGTACAATTACAGTACACTATCTATCCAAACTGTAGCTAAAGATGTCTTTGAAAACACAAATTACCTTGAGAACCGCAGTGGTTCTGCCATTCGTGATGATATTTCTCTTCACTATGGGCGTAATGATTTTCACTCAAAAGCAAAGCTACAAGGAGATGGTGAGTGATATTAGTGCACGCCAACTAGCATCACTCACTGATAACGTTCATCAAAGCCTTGCCGATTTTTTAGAAAAGCCATTTCACGCTAACCTTTCACTAAGTCATAACATCGGTTATCACAACCTTTATAAAGAGAGTAATCTTAGTCAGGTTCAAGACTATATTCTTTATAAGTTTTCTGCGCATTTTCAAGCTATCCCTCAGCTTGATGTGATCGGCTTTGGTTCTAAAGATGGTAACTATGTCGGCTTTCGCAAAGAAACGAACCATGGCTTAACTTTAATGGCCCGGGATGATCGAACTCAAGGCAAACTTGTGATTTATCGTGGTAATACGATTAGCGGAGACATTCGAACCATAATTTCAGGTTATGACCCTAGAATTCGCCCTTGGTACACTCCAGTAGTGACACAGAACAAGGCTGTATGGTCATCAATTTATGCCAATGCAGATGAACGACAAGAGATCACTTTATCGGCTCTCGCTCCTATCTATAGTGATAACGAGCTCAAAGGTGTCCTCGCCAGTGATATCAAAATCAACACCTTTAATGCTTTTCTCAAGGATCTCAAAGATAAAACGGATGCCTCTGTCTATATTATTGATAAGCAACAGCGCTTAATCGCTCATTCGGGCGGAGGCAGCGTGGTATCTTGGGGAACGGGAAAAACAGATAAAGGTCAGCGCTTGTTAGCAACAGAGAGTGCTAACGCGGTAATACGTGAAAGTGCCCGTTATGTAGATAAGTTTCATCTAATCGATGATTTAAATGTGCAGCGCTTTAGTTTTAATTTAGATAACGAACGATATTTCAATCAACTTACCCCTTATGAAGATGAGTACGGCATCACTTGGATTATTGGTATGTCGATCCCAGAAAGTAGCCTACTTGGTGAATTACCAAAAAACCAAAGAAACAGCTGGTTACTCGGTCTAACGCTCAGTTGCATTGGTATTATCGCTGGATTAATTGCCTTTAATCGCGTAACTCAACCCATCACCTCAACAGCAGGGGCAGCAAAGCGCCTCGCCAAAGGTGACTGGGATACGAGCATGCCAAAAACGGGCAATATCTATGAAATTAGCATGTTAACTGCGTCATTTAATGAAATGACCAACAATTTAAAGGCTTCTTTTCAGGCGTTACAGGCTCAACTTACCTATGACTCATTAACTAAACTGTATAGTCGTGAAGGCTTTATTGATACAGCCAAGAAAAACCCTGAAAACGAAAAAGGTACACTTTACTTAATTGGTATTGACCGCTTTCGAGATATTAATGATAGCCTCGGCCATTACAATGGTGACCAACTGCTTATCATTGCGGCTGCTCGTTTAAGAGGTACGCTGCCATCGAACTTCCTGTTAGCTCGAACTGGCGGGGATGAATTTGCGATTTATGCTCCTAACATCAATCAAATAGATGACGTCCAGCTACTGACGAGCCGCTTACTTCGAATCTTTACCTCCCCATTTGCCATGGAATCAGAAAGCGTGGTCATCAAAGTATCAATGGGTGTCGTGAATGTCTCGAACGTCAACGACATTACACTGCTGCTACGCAACAGCAGTATAGCCTTGAGCAACGCAAAGCAAGACAAAACCAGTGTCAGTATTTACAACCCAGAGATGGGCAAAGCATCGAGATATCGTACCAAGATGCTGGCACGTCTTAACAAGGCAATTGAGCTTCAGCAGTTCGAGCCCTTCTATCAGCCTATAATCGACCTGGAATCCGGAGCTACCATAGGTGCCGAGGCTTTGGCTCGTTGGGTAACGGACGAGGGTATAATCTCACCTTTGGAGTTCATTCCTTTAGCAGAAGAAACAGGATTGATCTACGACATTGGTAAGCAGATTTTGCACAAGTCATGTCGAGATACCGCAATTGCGATTGAATCTGGAAAATGGAATAAAGACTTCTCTATTCACGTTAACTTATCTGTCGACCAACTGAGTGAAAGCGGATTTATTGAATTGGTTAAAACCACGCTGCGTGACACCAAATTACCGGCCCAAAACCTGACGCTAGAGATCACTGAATCACGCATCGTCGACAATGACCAAACCATCATCGATAATATGCTGACGCTAAAAGCACTAGGCATCTCGATTGCAATTGATGACTTTGGTACCGGCTATTCGTCACTGGCTTACTTACACAAACTGCCATTTGATTGCTTAAAGATCGATCGTAGCTTCGTCAGTAAGTTGGAAAAAGAGAACCTAGACAGCTCCATCGTCGCGGCCATCGTCAACATTACCAAGGGTTTCAAAGTGAGTTTGGTGGCAGAAGGCGTTGAAACACAACAGCAAGCTGAGCTACTCAAGCAGCTTCAATGTCCTTTAGCTCAAGGTTTCTTATACTGTCGTCCCGTTCCGTTTGACCAATGGCCTACCGATCTCATCAATGTTGAACAGAATACAAAGGTCAAAGAGAACCTCGCCTAAATCAGGCAGAAACCGAATGAGTCAGATACAAAAATGCCAACATGATGCTGGCATTTTTTATGTTTCTATTCTCTATCGATTTATTAGATGACGCGAGAAAATTGCTGTTGGCGAGCCTTGGCACGTAGGTATTTATCAAAACACATACAGATGTTACGGATCAGCAAACGGCCACGCAAAGTTACGCGGATTTCTTTGTCATCGACTTCAACCAACTCATCGTTGATAAAGGTTTGTAGAAGCTCTAAGTCTTCTTTGAAGTAGCGATTAAAGTTAACCGAGAACTCAGATTCGATCATTGTTTTATCAAGCTTGAAGTTACAAATCAGCTGCTTGATCACTTCTCGACGTAGAAGGTCGTCACTGTCTAGAGCTACACCTTTCCAAAGTGCATGACGCAGGTCATTCACCTGAGCGTAGTACTTCTTCAGCTCTTTCTGGTTTTGAGCGTAAGCATCACCGACCATTGAGATAGCAGAAACACCGAAACCAATTAAGTCAGCTTCACCTTGGGTCGTGTAGCCTTGGAAGTTACGATGCAGAATACCTTCACGTTGTGCTACGGCTAGCTCATCTTCAGGTAGTGCGAAATGATCCATACCAATGAACTGATAACCCGCACCGGTTAGCGTCTCGATAGTATCTTGTAAGATAGCCATCTTCTCTTTCGCTTCAGGTAGGTCTTCATCTTTTATCTTACGCTGCGCAGCAAACAGTTGCGGCATGTGTGCGTAGTTAAATACAGATAAACGGCCCGGCTTCATTTCTAACACTTGCTTCAATGTTTCAGCGAACAAAGCTTGAGTCTGCTTTGGTAGGCCGTAGATCAAATCCAGGTTAGTTGAACGGAAGCCTAGCTCTGTCGCACGTTGAACCATTGCAATAATGAACTCTTCATCTTGCTCACGGTTAACCAGCTTCTGTACTTCTTTATTAAAGTCTTGCACGCCAATGCTCAGACGGTTGAAGCCTTCATTTCGAAGGTGGTCAAGTACGTCTAGCTCAATCTCACGCGGGTCAACTTCAATACTGATTTCAGCGTCAGAGGTGAAGTTAAACTCTTCACGCAAAATGCCCATCAAACGAGTGATTTGTGTTTTGGTCAAGAACGTTGGTGTACCACCACCGAAGTGCAGTTGAGTCACTTTACGGCCATTCAATAAAGAGGCGCGCTGGCGGATTTCATGTTCAATCACATCCAAGTACTCATCCGCTTTATGCGAGTGACGAGTAATGACTTTATTACAACCACAGTAGTAACAAAGCTTGTGACAAAATGGGATATGCACGTAAAGAGAGAGTGGACGATCAGGATATTGAGTACACGCCATGTCGTAATCAGCGACAGTAAACGCTTCATGAAACTCCAACGCAGTTGGGTATGAGGTGTAACGAGGTCCCGAATAGTTGTACTTGTTTAAGATTTCTTGATCCCAAACGATTTGCTGATTCGTTGTTACTGGCTTGCTCGACATAGCGGTACTTCCAATTTAGATCCGCGAGAACCTAAGGTCTCTCAAATCATTTTACATACATTAAAATATAGACGGGTTATTTTGCCACACGACCAGTAAGGTCGTTCCAAGACAAAATCAATTTTTCAGACAAAAACTCAGAACTGCTAGCTTGATCACTAACAAAGCGTCGGGATTAACGAGACGCAAAAGGTAAGAAGGCTCATTTAACATTGTCTATTAAAAGGCGAGGCGACTTAAAAACAATATGCCTTTAAGACAAAGCGTCTTAAAGGCATAGGTATTAAAAGCAGCACGTCTTAAAAATAGAGTATTAAACAAGCCTCTACATTAAATAGTCTTAGTGACTAGATCATCTGAATGTTGATTTGGTTGTTGAGAGGCTTAACCTTCTCCTGCAACCTTTTCAAATCTTCGATGACCGCATCATTCAAGCGAGTCTCTGCCTTATGGCGCGTGAGATTCTGCTGCATGCGATCTTTCTTCGTCAGTTCCTGTCTTGCATCTCCGCGAGCCATATCTTTTACGATATGGTACAGCTCAGAAAGAGCAGGATATTCAGAATCAAAATCAACACGCTCATCACCCTGAACGTTATCCATAATGATACACACTCGGATACTGATCTCAGGTAAATCACACTGCCCTTGAATGCCCGCTAGACACAAAGTATTTACGTTGTCGTAAATCGTCGCGTTACGTTTTTCAATGGCTAGTGCTTGATGCTGCTTTTGCAACTCCGTCTGCTTCTTCACTTGAAGTAGAAGGTAACCTGCGTAAGAGCCCAAGCCGAGAATGATAATTCCACCAGCAATTGCTAATAAGGTTACGTTCATTGGCTATTAACCTTTAAAGCTGTCTAAGTCGAAGTCTTCGAATTGAGATAGCAAATCTTCGTCAGAGCTTGCTTTCTTCTTAGAGGCAACTGGTGCTTCTTCGAAGATCTCTTCTTCATCTTCTTCTGGCTCTAACAGACCTAAGCGGCCCATTAGGTGTTCGATACGATCAAGTTTCTCGTCAACGAACTTCTGTAGACCTGCACCTAGGTTTTCACCATTTTCAAGGCGATCTAGCAGCGTGTTCAGTTGAGCATCATTCTCAAGCATCTCTAACTCTTGTTCGTTAGATAGCTTACGCTCTTGTTTCGTCGGCTTCTTCGCTGGTTCTACAATCAACGGGATTTTTTTCTTGCTGCCTAAACGAGGGTCGCGAGCTAGTGCAGCTTTACGCTGTTTTGCTTCGCTACCATCAGAGTGACGGCTGCCAGACTTAAGGCCTTTACGCTTTTTAACACGCTTACGTTCACGACCTTCAACATCAGATTCACTACGGTTACGAGTAACCATAGGTTCCGGAGCGCCAAGTGCTCCCGGTTTTCTTGATTTCTTACTACGACCCATTACTGCACTTTCCTCAGTAAAATTACATCATTTCCAAAAAATTCTAGTTCGAGCTTATCCCGCTCTGCCAAAAACTGGAATGTTTGACGACTAAAGAAGACGACATGTGTCGGGTCATTCTTGTAGTGCCAACCAGCAAACGCGTCTACGTCTATTACTAGCTTAGTCATAAGACCAATCCAGCCCTTGGGTTTAACTAAATTCAACCATTGCTGCCACACTTTGTCTGGGTGATAAAGATGCTCTATCACCTCCGTGGCAGTCATAAAGTCATACGTTTTTTCCAACACAGAAACTTCTGGGTGGTAATAGATATCGTACAACTCCATGGTGTGTCCGGCTTCTTCTAACATAATAGATAGCGTAGGGCCTGGGCCACAACCAAAATCCAACCCTTGTGAGTTAGATGAAATTTTGTCTGTTAGTGGATCCGCGATGCGAGATAGAAAACGGCGATAGCCTGCATCACTAGGATCGTTCTCATGGAGATCATAGTGTGCTTTTTCTTCTTTTGCTTCTAACCTTTGTTCTGGTTTAACAAATACCAGTTCACATTGCTGACACTGCAGATAGGCTCTGCGTTTGTCTTCAAAATAGTGATTCACGCCTTGGTGATGGCATAAGGGACAAGTATACATAGCACATCCTTAAACAGGGATGCGAAACATACCAGAAACTGAGTTTATAGTGGAGAGGTATTGGGTGTTTTTTCATCAAATCAATAAAAAAAGCGATAGGAAAACCTATCGCTCTCTAAATCTGCCTATATCGGCCAAAATTTGCATACTCAACTTGGTACACAAATCTCCATTTGTTATTGGTGCTTTCCATGCCAAATTTGTTTGTTGTTCATCGTCCTGATGAGTTTTGGCTATCCTTTTCTAACACCTTGTTGCTGGGCTGTCCTAGCCTGATCCGTTTCTGTCTATACCGTTAGACTAGATGATCATCCGTATCTAAGTCAGCTCCTAGCTGATGGCCGCTACTTTACCTTTTTACAAAAAGACTACAAGAGTGCGAGCTCACACTTTTGTACACAATTCGAACACACATTGATAAATTAGACATTAACACAAACCGTACAAATAAAATCAATACAAAAGAAAACGCCCCAACCATTACTGATCGGGGCGTCTCTTCAATTTCGCTCGAACGTACATTTCATTACTCTGGCTAAGAGCAAGAAACCGACATATTAGTGTAAACCACCAACGTACTTCGATAAGGTATCAATATCTGCGTCTGTTAACTTTTTAGCTACATCACGCATCATCGCATTCATGTCGTTATTACGGCTACCATCGCGGAATTTCTCAAGTTGAGCCTTGATGTAATCTGCGTGCTGACCTGAAATCTTAGGGAAACCAGAAAGTTCGGTACCATTACCACGAGGGCCGTGACAAGCAATACACGCCGTTAGGCCGCGTTCTGCATTACCCGCCGTGTAAAGAACCTTACCTTCATCTACTACATTTTCAGGAGTAGAGTTACTAGAGATAGGGAGAGATGCGTAGTATGCCGCTAGGTCAGCCATATCTTCTTCAGATAAAGGCATCGCCATTGCACCCATTACAGGCTCGTAACGACCTTGTTTACCACCACTCGTCATACCTAGCTTAAGCTCTTTTAACTGCTTCTCTAGATACTTCTCATGTTGACCAGCCAGCTTAGGGTACTGAGTGATCAGACTGTTGCCGTCAGCACCGTGGCAGGCAACACATGTTTGTGATTTGGCTTTACCAGCTTCAATACTACCTTGAGCCCATACTGAGCAGCTGGCTAAAAGACTCAAAATTAGCGCTAATTTATTCATGACATTCCATTATAATTATCAAGCTTCCAGTACCACTCTATGTTGCCACTCATGGTACAATAGGCGACCTTATGCCGAGCACGGTTATTTTACACAAATTCACAAAAAAGTAATCAATCGACTACACAAAGTCGAGATGGAGTTAACAGTGAGCGTAAAAATTCATTATCAAAACACGCATTTCATTACCAGTGCACCTGATATTCGTCATTTACCAGAAGACGAAGGGATCGAAATTGCGTTTGCAGGACGCTCCAATGCTGGTAAATCTAGCGCACTAAACCGCGTTACCAACCAAAAAAGCTTAGCTAAAACCAGTAAGACACCAGGTCGTACTCAGCTAATTAACCTATTTAAGGTGACAGACGGTTGTCATATCGTCGATTTGCCTGGATATGGCTTTGCTCAAGTACCGCTTGAGATGAAGAAAAAGTGGCAGAAGTCGTTAGGTGAATACCTACAACGACGTGAAAGCCTAAAAGGTTTAGTGGTATTGATGGATATCCGTCACCCAATGAAGGACCTTGACCAACAAATGATCTACTGGGCTATCGATAGCCGCATCCCAGTACAGGTTTTGTTAACAAAAGCAGACAAACTGAAGAGTGGCGCGCGTAAAGCACAGCTACTGAAAATCCGTAATGATGCGAAATCTTTCGGTGGTGATGTAGCGGTTGATGTCTTCTCTTCAATGAAGGGCATCGGCGTTGACCAACTGCGTGCCAAGATGGATGAGTGGTTCGCGCCAGCGCTTGCAGATCAACTTATCGATGAGTCAGAAGACGAAGAACACAACGATTCAGAGTAGTCTCTCTTCTATATAGAGGGATTAGATCGCTACTATCAAGTGATCGCACCTTATCAATACCCCGCCTTGTATAGGTGGGGTATTTTTTTGTCTGTAAGTTCGAGAGTTAAAGCCACCAACAATATCTCTTCTATGGCGCAATCCATCCAGATCACTGCCGAAGCACTGAAATACAGCACCGAGAAACAACAGGAAATCATGGACTACATTGAGCATTCACCCACTCAATGTCCTGATAAGTAAGACGTAAGTGATCAATGCATTATGAGTAACTTGTAAAATAAAAGTTATTTCCAAGAATAAAACAATCCACTTAGAGACGGATTTAAATTACCAATTGCTGATCAAATTCCAGATTTAAGACAAATCCAGTGATAGAGAGAAAGTTTCTAGAAGAAGAGAAAAGGTACTAAAAAGAAGCCGATTAACGCGGGAATTATAGGTTGGAAATATTTTTCTTTCGCACAAGAAAAAACGCCCCAGTCAAATACTGACTGGGGCGGCTGAATCAGCCTAATCCAATAACGTGAAACAAAAGGTCTGAAAGATAGAACATCTTACCTCTGTACCCTACAAGATTTAATGTACAACAATTGCTCAGAAATGAAAACCATTTTTGTAGTTTTTTTTCATGAACGTTTTATTAAAACACCCAAAATCTTCTTATGAGTTAACTTTATTCGAGACAAAAAAAAGCCAGTGTTTGTGCACTGGCTCATACTAATTTACTCAATAAGGTCAAAAACTGATTAGTGGGCTTGATCCCAGTTGTCACCGTGGCCAGCTTCCGCGACAAGCGGTACTTCTAGCTCTGCAGCAGATTCCATCAATTCTTGTACTTTACTTTCAATTTCGGCTAAAGCTGACTCTTCCACTTCGAAGACCAATTCATCGTGTACTTGCATAAGCAGTTTCACACGACCATCGCCTTCCGCTTGAATCCATTCATCAACCAACAGCATCGCTTTCTTAATGATATCTGCTGCTGTGCCCTGCATTGGCGCGTTGATTGCCGCACGTTCAGCAGCCTTACGACGCATGCCATTTCGAGATTGAATCTCAGGAAGGTGCAGACGACGACCGTAAATGGTTTCAACAAAGCCTTGCTCTGAAGCCGCGCTGCGTGTGTCTTCCATATACTGCATCACACCTGGGTAACGCTCAAAGTAAGTATCCATGTAGTGTTGTGCTTCGCCACGAGGAATACCTAGCTGCTTAGCCAAACCAAAAGCACTCATGCCGTAGATAAGACCAAAGTTAACCGCTTTAGCACGACGACGTTGCTCAGTGGTTACCTGCTCAATATCAACGCCAATGATCTCCGCAGCCGTTGCCGCGTGGATATCTTTGCCTTGTTGGAATGCTTCCAGCAGCGCTTTGTCACCCGATAGGTGCGCCATGATACGCAATTCAATTTGAGAGTAATCGACCGCTAGAATCTTCCAACCATGTTGTGCAACGAATGCTTGGCGGATACGACGACCTTCTTCATTACGAATTGGGATGTTCTGTAGGTTTGGATCAGTCGAAGACAAACGCCCCGTCGCCGTTACCGCTTGGTGGTAAGACGTATGAACACGACCAGTTTCAGCGTTGATCATCTTCGGCAGTTTATCTGTGTACGTCGACTTAAGCTTCGCAAGACCACGATACTCAATGATCAGCTTAGGTAGCGGGTAATCAAGCGCCAGCTCTTGAAGCACTTCTTCGTTGGTTGAAGGCGCACCTGATGGCGTTTTCTTGATAACTGGCAGACCCATTTTCTCAAACAGGATCGCTTGCAGCTGTTTTGGCGAGTTCATATTGAACTCTTGCTCTGCAATCTCGTAAGCTTTCTGTTCTAGCTCATCAAGACGAACAGCAATCTCTTGCGATTGAGCGCCTAGCAACATGTCGTCGATGAATACGCCAGTGCGTTCAATACGAGACATCACTGGAATCAGTGGTACTTCGATCTCTTCATAAATCGTTTTTAGTTTTTCATCTTGCTCGATGTTTTCCATTAAGCGGTTATGAAGACGCAGTGTTACGTCAGCATCTTCTGCAGCGTATGGAGACGCCTCACCCAGCTCAATCTGGTTGAAAGTAAGCTGCTTCTTACCTTTACCTGCGATTTGCTCGAATGAGATGCAGCTGTGTTGTAGGAAGCGCAGCGCTAGGCTATCCATATCATGCTTGCCGCCAACACTATTGAAGACGTAAGACGCTAGCATGGTGTCGTGTTTGATGCCTTTCATCTCGATACCGTAGCGCGCTAAAACGCTCATATCGTATTTCAGGTTTTGACCGACTTTAGCTTGTGCGTCATCTTCAAGAATCGGCTTAAGTTGTTCAAGTACCCAATCACGATCCAGCTGTTGCGGTGCATCTAGGTAATCATGAGCAACAGGTACGTAAGCGGCAACGCCTTCTTCGGTTGCGAATGACAAGCCAACAAGGTTCGCGACCATGTAATCTAAGCTGTCTGTTTCAGTATCAAAGGCAAACACCTCTGACGCTTTCAATTTCTCTAGCCACGCATTAAAAGAGGCTTCATCTAAGATGGTTTCGTAGTTGCTGCGATCAATTGTCACTGCAGAGGTGTTCATTTCTACGGTAGAAGTAGTTGATGTTGTGCTGCTGCGTACTGCACCCGACTTCTCATCCGCCTCAACCACACCACTGCCACCTTCAAGTAGCTCATTCAGCCAAGATTTAAAGACCAGTTGACCGTATAGCTTAATCAGCTCATCCGTGTTTGGTTGTGCTTTTACAAGCGACTCAGGTGTCTCTTCTAGCTCGACGTCCAGTTTGATCGTTGCAAGCTCGTAAGACATCTCAGCATTGTCTTTATTATCAATCAGCTTCTTAGCCATGGTCTTTGAACCACGAAAGCCAAGCGTCGCGATATCATCAAGGTTTTGGTACAGCTTTTCGATGCTACCAATGCCTTGCAACAAAGCAGTCGCTGTCTTGTCACCGACACCCGGAACACCAGGGATGTTATCGACTTTATCGCCCATCAGCGCAAGGTAGTCGATGATAAGCTCTGGTGGGATACCAAACTTTTCAATAACACCTTCGCGATCCATCACCACGTTAGTCATGGTGTTGATCAGGGTAACGTTATCATCAACCAACTGCGCCATATCTTTATCACCAGTACTGATAAGCACAGGCATACCCATCGCAGAAGCTTGAGAAGCAAGCGTACCGATCACGTCATCCGCTTCAACGCCGGGAATAGAGATAAGTGGCAAGCCCATCGCACGAATCACATTGTGCAAAGGTTCGATCTGGCAACGAAGATCGTCAGGCATGGGTGGACGGTTTGCTTTGTACTCTGGGTACATGTCATCACGGAACGTCTTTCCTTTCGCATCAAAAATAACCGCAATACGATCAGAAGCAAATTGACGCATCATGCTACGCAGCATGTTAACTACACCGTAAACGGCGTTCGTTGGGATATCACCATTGCTCATTGTGCCAGGGTAAGCATGGAACGCGCGATATAGGTAAGAAGAGCCATCGATCAGAATCAATGGATTATCAGGAATACGAGCCATAATGTTTGTGTATCCAGTAAGTACAGAAATTATCTGTTAAGAATGCCACGTCTGTTGGTTGGATTCCATGTTGTCGATCTGTATCCGTTCACTCGGTTGTATTCGTTATAATCGATTTGTTGTTATTTTTTGTTCTTAGACGCAGGCGTTCTGTGGATAACTCTGTTTATATTATTTATCCACCCTGTTGAGAACTAAGGTTAACAAATCAAAAAACAACAATAAAACACTGAAAATAAAGAGTAATTTTACAGATCGAACATATGATCAACGATCTTTTTACGATCCTGCATTGTGGAAAAGAATGCTGATGGCGTTTTATTCATAAAAAAACGTGCCACTAAATATGCATATTGTTGAGTTGGAGGTATAAAAAAAGCGACACCCGAAGATGTCGCCTAGCAAAAACTGGTAAAGCCATTCAAATTGAATACCACAGCTTTACCTAAAAGCTATAAATTACACTGGAAGCAATGTGAGCAATGTCGTGTCAAAAAGAACTTAGTACAAGTTCGCGAGAATTCTGTTGGGTAACCAAGTTGATACTTGAGTACTTAACATCCTTGTGAACATTTCCTCATTCCCTAAGACAGGTTTAATAATAATGATTCTCATTTGATAGTCAACAACTAAATGATAATAAATCTCATTAAATTCATTTTAAATGATTTATCCCCCCGATAAAGCAAATCATTAAGCTGATAATTGCTTCACGAAATGGATTCGATTTTCATTAATATCTTCTTTTTCTTCCAGTTTTTCTATTCGATATCCATTTTTCAATAGTAAACACAGCATCGCGGGAAACTGGTTACGAGATTTTACTTTCAGCTGCTCATAACCCCGCTCTTGTGCCCACAGCTCCTGAACATCTAATTGAGCTTGTGCGACCCCCTTATTTCTTGCAAGCGGTGACACACCTCCAAACCAACTATAGAAAGTATTTGAGTTAATCTCATAACCAATTTTAAAGCCGAGTAACACGTTCGCCTCTTCAGCCACTAAGATCAGGCTATTTTTCCCTTCAAGCCGAGCTGTCAGTGAAGCGACACTCTCTTTTCTAGCAAACTCAGAGATCTGCTCGACAACAGACACAACCTCTTCCAGAGAACCTTCACGTACGATGACTGACATCTTCTTCCATCCTCATAAGTAAAAGGGCTGACACAATGGCCAACCCTTTTACTGAATATCACTTAAGTTAACGTTAAGTTGTTACTTTTCTTTTAAGTGCTTGGCTGCTTGTGCATTGTCTTCAGCAAGCCACTCTGCCACATCTTTAGCAAAGTAAGTCAGAATGCCATCAGCACCAGCACGCTTAAAGCACAACAGTGATTCCATGACGGTGTCGCGTTCTTTCAGCCAACCGTTTTGAATTGCTGCTTTGTGCATCGCATACTCACCAGACACTTGGTAAGCATACGTTGGTGCTTGAAGTTCATGTTTCACACGACGCACGATGTCTAAGTAAGGCATGCCTGGCTTAACCATCACCATATCCGCACCTTCATTAAGATCCATCGCCACTTCGTGAATTGCTTCATCGCTGTTTGCAGGATCCATCTGGTAGTTCTTCTTGTTACCACCTTTCAGGTTCGAAGCACTGCCGACTGCGTCGCGGAATGGACCGTAATAGCACGATGCGTATTTCGCAGAGTACGCCATAATCTGAGTGTGAATATGGCCGGCTTCTTCTAGCGCCTCACGGATTTTACCAATACGACCGTCCATCATGTCCGACGGAGCAACCACATCTGCACCGGCTTCAGCATGCGATAACGCTTGCTTGATCAGGACTTCAGTGGTCTCATCGTTCATCACGTAGCCATTTTCATCGATGATACCGTCTTGGCCGTGTGTGGTGAACGGGTCTAGTGCTACATCAGTGATAACACCAATGTTTGGCACATGTTCTTTTAAAGAGCGTACTGCACGCTGAACCAAACCTTCAGAGTTATGGGCCTCAGCTGCACATAAACTTTTAGCATCTTGGTTCACGACTGGAAATAGAGCAATCGCAGGAACACCCAGTTTAGACAGGTAATCCGCTTCCTCAAGCATAAGGTCGATCGACAGGCGTTCAACACCCGGCATTGACTCTACAGGCTCGCGGCGGTCTTTACCCATCAGGATAAACATTGGGTAGATTAGATCATCCACAGACAATTGATTTTCTGCCATTAGGCGACGGCTAAAGTCGTGCTTACGCATACGGCGCATACGACGACCTGGGAATTGACCTTGAATTGAAACAGACACTAGATTCTCCTTGCCTAGTCTAAGCACCGAAATACTTAGATATGAAAAGTGCTAAATACAGGCAAAAGCATATCACTGATGGCTCAGGACGCTAGCAGTAAAATATAAAACCCACTCAAAAACAGGGAGAAATGGCAAAAAATGACCTTCTCCTCACACTGCCGTATACTCATGACAACTCAGTAAAGACCGCTTTCAGGACAAAACAATGATCGACACCCATGCTCATATTTACGCGAGCGAATTTGATGAAGACCGCGAGCAAGTTGTAGAGCGCGCACTGGCTCTAGGGATTGATACTATTCTATTGCCGAACATCGACTTAGAATCTATCGAGCCAATGCTAGCGACGGAAGCTCAGTTTCCGAATGTGTGCCGTTCAATGATGGGCTTACACCCTTGTTATGTGGATGGAAATATTGAAGAAACACTAAAGACCATTCGCGCTTGGTTCGACAAGCATAACTTCGTCGCCGTGGGTGAGATTGGTATCGACCTGTACTGGGATAAAACCTTCAAAGCCGAACAAGAAATGGCTTTCGTGACTCAGCTAAAGTGGGCAAAAGAGCTCGATCTACCGGTGGTGATCCACACACGTGATTCCATTGAAGAGACGCTTGCCCTACTTCGCAAAGAACAAGATGGCAGCTTACGTGGGGTATTCCATTGTTTTGGCAGCAGCTTAGAGGAAGCTCAAGCGATCAATGCGTTAGGTTTTCACTTAGGTTTAGGCGGCGTTTCGACCTTTAAGAACTCAGGGATGGACAAGGTAATCCCACATCTTGATATGAATTACGTCATCCTAGAGACAGATTGCCCTTATTTAGCACCAACACCAAATCGCGGTAAACGCAATGAACCCGCATACACAGAGTTAGTAGCAAAGCGCATCGCCGAATTGCGTGGAATTACCCTTGAAGAAGTCGAAAACATAACCAGCACAAATGCTAAGGCATTGTTTAATCTATGATGAATCTATTAATAAGTAATTATTACGGATTTATCCTGAATTTATTTGAGAAAGCTAAGTGATATGTATAGTATCAACCACCTGCATATGGAGGTAGTTGATTATGTGTGACCATTCACAACACTTACAACGTCAACATCGAACCCTATGGCATAAGATTTTGGGCATCAAAGAGCTCTATATATGTCAGAACTGTGGCTATCAGTTAAAGATTCGATAAACAGACATAATAAAAAAGCGGCCCTAGGCCGCTTTTTTATTATGTGATTCTTACTGAAGCATTCCGAATTAAGACTCAGCTTCTTCCTCTTCATCCGCATCTGGCTTACGCGTATAAAAACGTGCGAAGAACAGACCAATCTCAAACAGAATACACATTGGAATCGCCAACAGTGTCTGTGAGATCATATCTGGTGGTGTCAACATCATACCGATGATGAAAGCACCTACGACGATGTAAGGACGCTTTTCAGATAGAGATTGAGGCGTTGTCGCCCCCGTCCAACATAGCAAGATAATCGCAACGGGCACTTCAAAGGCAATACCAAAAGCAAAGAACAGCGCGAGTACAAAATCAAGATAGCTTGAGATGTCGGTTGCGAACTCTACCCCCCCTAATGATATGGCCGTAAAAAAGCCAAATACCAACGGGAATACAATGAAGTAAGCGAACGCCACACCACAGTAAAACAGCAATGAACTTGAAGCCAATAGCGGCATGACCAAGCGTTTTTCATGCTTGTATAAACCCGGAGCAACAAAAGCCCAAACCTGATACAAAATAAACGGAACCGCGAGGAATATAGACGCGATCAAGGTTAATTTCAGTGGTGTGAAAAATGGCGATGCAACATCCGTTGCGATCATCGTCGCCCCTTCAGGCAGACGATCTACCAAAGGTGCTGATACGAATTCATAAATATCATTAGCAAAATAAATTAGCCCGACAAATATCACTAGAACGGCGACAATCGCGCGTAGTAGGCGATTACGTAATTCTAGAAGATGGCTAATTAAAGGCTGTGTCTGCTCAGTCGAAGACATGTCAAACCTCTTAAACAGGAAGATCGAAAAGGAGCCGCGCACCTATCTATCCAGTTGAATTGGTATCCACTTGAATAGTTATCTACTTGAATAGCTATCGATTTAAACATCTAGCGACTCAAGCATCTGGCGACTCCTCCTTGCGAGACTATTCGGCTTTCTTATCTGACGGTGCTGAAGCTTCGCTGTTGACCTGAATGGTTTCAGATTCCACAGTTTCCGTGACACTAGGTTCAGTCTCACTTGGCTTATCAGACTCAGGCTTAGCGTACGGACGTTGAACTTGAGCAGCGGCCTGCTTGAGTTCATCGACTGACGCTTTTAGGTCTGGAGATAAATCTTCCATACCCATTTTTTCCGCCTTGCGTAGGTTTTCTTGCAGCTCTTGCACCTTAAGCTCGTGAGAAAGTTCATCTTTCACACTGTTTGCCATGCTTTTCGCTTGTCCAACAAACTTGGAAATACTACGAATCGCCACGGGCAAACGCTCAGGTCCTAAAACCACTAACCCAACGACAGATATTAATACCAGTTCCCAAAAACCGATATCAAACACGATTTACGCCTGCTCTTTGTCTTTCTTTGTTTCAGCAGTTGTTTCAGCGCTAGCTTCTGTCTTCTGCTGTTCAATATTCTTTGGTTCGAAGTCTGCGTCTTTCTTATCTGCAGGCTTATCTTCATCGCTCATTGCTTTTTTGAAGCCTTTCACCGCTGAACCTAAGTCACCACCCATGCCGCGCAGTTTCTTTGTTCCGAAAAGTAAAATTACAATTACAGCAATGATTAGAAGTTGCCAAATACTGATACCACCCATTGTCATTGTCCTCGGGTCTGTCTACACATAAAAAATATTAAGAGAGTCTACTGTCTAACGACGGTAAGCTCGCCAACTAAGCAACCAAAATGTGACACCTGCGATGCCACAGCCCATAGATAGCTGCTCATAAGGGCTTGAAACTAATATTGCGGAGCATACGACTAAAGTGGCTCCAACGCCAAACAAAAACTTTCCAGTTGCTTGCTGACGCTTACTATCTCTATAGCCTTGATAAAGCTGATCCATTCTGTGGTTCATCGCTTTACCTTGGCGCAAGCTGTCATAAAGTAGCTCTGGCAGCTCTGGCAGTTTTTCTGCCCAGAATGGCGCGCGCTCTTTTACTGCGTTAATCACAGCTTGCGGCCCCACCTGATTCATCATCCAGGTTTCAAGGAAAGGCTTGGCGGTTGCCCACAAATCAAGCTGCGGATACAACTGGCGGCCTAGGCCTTCCACATACAACAAGGTCTTCTGCAGAAGCACCAACTGAGGTTGAACCTCCATGTTGAAACGTCTTGCTGTATTAAATAAGTTTAGCAACACATGGCCAAATGAGATCTCGCCAAGTGGTTTTGCAAAAATTGGCTCACACACCATGCGAATCGCGAACTCAAAGTCGTTGACGTTGGTGTCGTGTGGCACCCACCCCGAATCCACGTGCAGCTCAGCGACTTTACGATAATCTCGGTTGAAGAAAGCCAGCAGGTTTTCTGCTAAATAACGCTTATCTTCACTGTTGAGTGTGCCGACAATGCCACAATCCAAACCAATCCACTGAGGGTTATCTGGATTTTCAGGGTTAACGAATACGTTGCCTGGGTGCATGTCTGCATGAAAAAAGCTGTCTCGGAATACTTGGGTAAAGAAGACCGTCACGCCACGTTCCGCGAGCAATTTCATGTTGGTGCCGTTGGCGTTTAGCGTTTCAATATCTGAAACCTGAATACCATAGATTCGCTCTGACACCATCAAGGTTTCACTGCTTAAATCAGGGATAACCTCTGGAACATACAGCTCTTCACTGCCTTCAAAATTACGTCGAAGTTGAATCGCATTGGCCGCCTCGCGGCGCAGGTCTAGTTCATCAAGTAAGGTTTTCTCGTACTCATGAACCACCTCAACAGGTTTCAAACGACGTGCTTCAGGAAGCGACTTAGCGACTATACGCGCCATTCGGTGCATCAGTTTTAGATCTGCGTCAATCACCGGGCGAATATCAGGTCGAATTACCTTGAGAACAATCTCACGACCGCTCTCTTTAAGCTTTGCGGTATGCACCTGAGCGATAGAAGCAGAAGCCAGAGGCTCGATATCAAAGTCGGTAAACCAGTTATCTAAACTGCCACCGAGCGCCTTCTCCATATCTTGTTTAGCCAATTGACCATCGAATGGCGCAACTTGGTCTTGCAACAGTGCCAGTTGATCGGCGATATGAGGAGGGAACAAATCGCGACGCGTCGACATCATCTGTCCGAACTTGATCCACACAGGCCCAAGTTCTTGCAGCGCGAGACGTAAGCGATGACCCAACTCTTTATCTTGATGCTTGTTCTTAAGCCAAAACAGCGACTTTCGCGCCAGCAAAGGGGCTTTGGTCAATTGGTGCTCTGGCATCAACTCATCAAGGCCATATTCCAACTGTACCTTGATAATATGATAAAGACGTTTCAGTTCTGTTGGGGTCATGCTTTCTCCAACAGAGCGTTCAACTTAGCTTCAAGACGTGCTGCAGAGCTTTTCACGTCATCAACCTGATCGCAAAAGTGCGCGACTTCTAATGGCGCTGGTGCGATCTTCCACTCTTCAGTCAGAACTTGAGCAACATGGCTTTGATGTTTGCTGGCTTGCTTTGCCACAAAACCACCGACGTTTTTAACGCCTTGGACCAAGGTATGAGCAACCACATCACCTGTTACGCGCGATAACCACTCTTCCAAGTCAGGCTTGCAGTCTGTCATCAGTTGAGCAAATTTCTGAGCCAGTTGAATATCACCCTCTAAGATCAGCTTATCTTGCTTGATCAGCTTGGTGATGTTCGATTGCTCACGCAGTTCCGGTAACACTGATAAATTCAAAGATAGGTAGCAATCAGGCTGCCCTTCGTATTCTGACAACACATCAATCTGTTGGCTGAAAACGAAAGTGAGTGTTTTATTCAACTCTTTCAAATTGACTTGAATGATCTGCCCCTTTAAACGAGACAAACGACGAACCAAAGCTGGATCATCGTTCACGAAAGTATTTAAAGAGGTTTCAATAACCGCGGTTACCAATGGATCAAATGGCATGACTGTCCTTACCTTTGAAAACGGATAAGCCTTAACCTATCCGTTCTATCTTTATTCTTATTGTTTAGCACGCTCAGTGAGCCTGCTACCAAGTTCGACTAGAACTTGTAACCGCGGTGCAGCGCAACAATGCCGCCCGTTAGGTTGAAGTATTTAGTATTTTCAAAACCCGCTTCTTGCATCATGCCTTCCAAAGTCTCTTGATTTGGGTGCATGCGGATAGACTCTGCAAGGTAACGGTAGCTGTCTGCGTCGTTAGCAATCAGCTCACCCATTTTTGGCAATAGGTGGAAAGAGTATGCGTCGTAAACCTTTGATAGTGGCTCAAGCACTGGCTTAGAAAACTCAAGAACCAACAGACGGCCACCCGGCTTAAGTACGCGGTACATAGAACGCAGCGCTTGGTCTTTATCGGTTACGTTACGCAGACAGAAGCTGATGGTAATGCAATCGAAGTAGTTATCTGGGAATGGCAACTCTTCAGCGTTCGCTTGTACGTAGTGTACGTTGCCAACAATGCCACTATCACGCAGCTTATCACGGCCAACATTCAGCATTGAGTTGTTGATATCAGCAAGAACCACGTGGCCTTTTTCACCAACGATACGCGAGAATTTCGCAGTAAGGTCGCCAGTACCGCCACCAAGGTCTAGGATACGTTGACCCGGGCGTACGCCACTACAATCAATCGTGAATCGCTTCCACAAGCGGTGAACACCACCCGACATTAAGTCATTCATGATGTCGTATTTAGCGGCTACAGAGTGAAATACCTCTGCTACTTTCGCGACTTTTTCGTCTTTTGCGACTGTTTCGAAACCAAAGTGTGTGGTTTCTGACTCTACTGCTGAATTTGTCTGCACGCTTGTGTCCATAATGCTGTTATCTACCATGGTAAGTTCTCATCGACAGCGCTCTTTGTATTTAGAGGCGCTGCGGCCGATTAGTTTACTTTATCCTCAGCGGGTTGTCTTTCTACTAAGGAGGCATTTTCTGAAAAAGCCTCATTTTGAGCGATTTCCGCCAAGCCAACCGAGATAGGTTTCTTCACCTCAACACCCAATTGCTTAAAGCTTTCTGCCTGACGAATCACGTTACCACGCCCTGTGACTAGCTTATTCATTGCACCTTGGTAGCTTTGGTTGGCTCTGTCTAATGAGCTACCCAGACCTTCCATATCATCCACAAACAAGCGTAATTTGTCGTAAAGTTTGCTCGCTCGCTCTGCAATGATTTGTGCATTCTGGTTCTGTCTTTCGTTGCGCCACAGGTTATCAATGGTACGCAGTGCCACCAGCAGAGTGGTTGGGCTAACCAAGATAATGTTTTGCTCCATCGCGTCTTTAACCAAGCTAGGATCGGCTTGAATCGCCACTTGGAATGCAGGCTCAACTGGGATAAACATCAACACATAATCCAGGCTCTGGATGCCTTTGAGCTGATGGTAATCTTTCTGACTCAAACCCTTAATATGAGCGCGCAGCGACACCAAGTGATCACGCAGTGCTGCATCACGCTGTTGATCGGTTTCAGCATTGAAGTAGCGCTCAAACGCGACCAACGCCATTTTCGAATCGACTACTACTTGCTTATCTTGTGGTAAGTGGACAATCACATCGGGTTGATAACGCTTGCCGGCATCGTTTTGCAGGTTCACTTGCGTTTGGTATTCATGCCCTTCTCGCAAGCCTGATTCAGCAAGCACACGCGCCAGCACCACTTCACCCCAGTTACCTTGTTGTTTGTTATCGCCCTTTAGTGCTTGAGTCAGGTTAACCGCTTCACGCGTCATGCTTTCATTAAGGCGCTGCAGGTTTTTAAGCTCATGCACTAAGGTGTGGCGCTCTTTGGCTTCTTGGCTAAAGCTATCGTTAACCTGTTTCTTAAAGCCTTCCAACTGCTCTCTTAGTGGAGACAACAAACCTTCTAGGCTCTGCTTGTTCTGCTGATCGACCTTGGCGGTTTTACTCTCAAAAAGTTGGTTCGCTAACAATTCAAACTGCTGCTTAAGTCGAGATTCAGCTTGTTCTAGCAACTGCAGCTTTTCGCTATTGGCGAGGTTTTCTTGATCATGCCTTGCTTCTTGTTCGCGCAGCTCGGCTTCTAATTCAGACTTATGATCCTTAAGCACATTGATCTCATCAGCGTACTGCTGGCGCTCTTGCTTTACTGCCTCAAAGTAGCGCAGCTTTTCCATCGCAGCCATCACCTTACCGTGTGCTTGCTTGAGCTCGAATGCCGCTTTGTCTCGGTCATCATCTAACTCATTGAGTTCTTGTTGCGCCTCTGCGAGTGATGATTTGAGCTGAGCTTGCTGAGATTCATGCAACAAACGATCGGACTCTAGTTGCTGCTCGAGCAATCGCTGCTGAAAAGAGAACTTCTGTTTGATCCACCAACCCACGACACCGCCGCTGACGAGCGCGCCAGAAATTGCAGCGATAAGCGTTGCCTGATGTTCGATAATCCATTGCATGATAATGATTTAGCCTAATTGGGAATAACTCATTAAATGGTATTTTGATACTGGATAAATGTCCAGTTTGCCGTATTAAAATTCGACAGATAGACTAAGCGCTCCCTATTCTGCCCCATCAAATTAGAATGAGTTGCTATGAACGAACGTCGTGCCTTGGGCTTTGGCCTTGCTGCGGTATTACTGTGGTCAACAGTCGCTACTGCTTTTAAGCTGACCCTTGCTGAGTTTTCACCGATTCAAATGCTGACCATCGCCAGCATTGTGTCGTCGATTGCGCTGATCGCCGTTTGCGCGTTTCAAGGTAAGCTTTCTCAACTGAGTACCACGTTTCTTTCAAACCCTTGGTATTACTTACTGCTCGGTTTGGTGAATCCTCTAGCCTACTACCTGATTCTATTCAAAGCCTACGACTTGTTGCCTGCATCTCAAGCACAAGCCATCAACTACAGTTGGGCGATCACGCTGACTCTAATGGCAGCGGTTTTTCTAGGGCAAAAGATTCGTAAACAAGATTGGGTGGCGTGTACCTTCAGCTATGCGGGTGTGGTAGTTATTGCCACCAAAGGCGATGTGCTAGGCATGCAGTTCGATAGCCCACTCGGTGTGGCCTTGGCTCTGCTTTCAACATTGCTTTGGGCAGGCTACTGGATTCTCAATACCAAAAATAAAGCTGACCCGGTTGTTGGCGTACTGCTTGGTTTCTTAGTGGCACTGCCATTCGCAATTGGTTTAACCCTTTACGAAGGCGAGAGCTTTAGCCAAATCACAGCGAAAGGTTGGATGGCCGTGACTTATGTTGGCCTGTTCGAGATGGGAATTACCTTTGTCTTGTGGCTATCAGCACTCAAGCTAACCAACAATACGGCACGTATCAGCAATCTAATTTTTGCCTCACCATTTATCTCGCTAATGCTACTTTCAACCATTATTGGCGAAGAGATTCACCCAGCGACACTGTTTGGTTTACTGCTAATTATTGCTGGTTTGGTGATTCAACAGATCAAGTTTTCAAAAAACAAAGCTGCGTAAATAAGAGCGAAAAGACTCGATTGATCGCGAAAACCATCAATTGAATGACTTTTAACGCTAAGCTAGATACAAAAATGGCGAGTCGTATGACTCGCCATTTTTATGTAATTTAAAATCTATGGGAAAACTTGTGCAGCAACAATAGAGTTTGCCCGTAAGAGAAACATGAGACAATACTGTTTGCCCGTAGCGCTCCGTTATAAAAACGTTAATAGACCAAAGAAAAGGTAATTTTTGTAGTTAATTTCACTCCAGACGAGTTTCGATTAGCAGAAGTATTGGCTAAATGAACTACCTCTATTCGCTAACATTCATCATGGCTGAAAAATAAAAATTAGCATTCAAATTCCAGAGGATGGGACATTTGCTAAAAGTGCTCTAATGAACGCCTAAGTCAGCAACAAAGAACATGGATTAAGCAATCCAAGCATCTCTCTAACATGATGTACATCAACTTCTTTCAAGTTTGTTTGATTCTCCAAGACCATAACCGACTAATTATCTTGAGATAAACCTAAACATATATAATCATGAATGCATGTAATACCTCACACATATTAAAGGGAGATAGATTTGTTAGAAGATTCGCAATCATTACGCCTCTTTATAGCGGAGATCTTACCAAGTTTTAGAATAGACAACGTTGTAAAAAAGAAATCAGGGCAAAGAGTTGTATACTTTGGAGCTGTTGATAAACCATCTGATGACTTACCAATCGATTCCAATCAATGGGGAGAAGTCGTACTAAAAATTTCTGAAATGAACACACGATCAGCAATTGCATATGTTCAAAAAGAAACAGAAATATTGTCACAGCTAAACAGCTCTTCCTATCCCAAATCACTTTACGGTGAAGTTATAACTCATGACCCATTTACCGAAGAAGCTCTATCTCCACTTATTTACATCAGCATAGAAGAGAGAATACAAGGCGTCCCCCTTACTGAGATTATTCATCACTACAACACAGCTCCAAAAGTCATTGACTTCCTTCTTCAGTGTACTAATTCTTTAAAAAGCTTGTGGCTCCACCCTCAAAAGCTCATTCATAGGGATTTAAAACCAGATAATATTCTCATAAAAAATGACAGTAGCATATCTATCATAGATCTTGGTTTATTGAGAGAGCAAGGTGATAAGGGGGTAACAAATAGCTTTGCTGCTTTTGGACCTTGTACTCCGTCGTATGGCAGTCCGGAGCAAATCCTCAACGAAAAACGAAATATCTCCTTCAAAAGTGACATGTTTTCACTAGGTATCATTGCTTATGAAATGCTTTCTGGATACCACCCATTTATTGAACTTAATGGAAGTAATTTAATAGATGAGATCTTTGAGCGGGTATGCTCTCATGACCCAGAGCACTTATCAACGAAAGGTATTCCATTAGACCTAGCTAACACCATTGAAAAAATGATTAGTAAAGAACCCTATAGAAGACATAGAACACCGCAACTTTTGATTAACGAACTATTAAGCATAAAGGAATAATCATGGCAATAAGCTTATTACATCAAGCGGGACACAATTCTAATTGGAATAGAGAGTCTTTCACAAAAGATAATGTTGGAGATGGCATCATTTATAGCCCTGTCCATGATGATTTTAATAGAATTAATGGTTTCAGCAAAAACTTAAAGACAACATCTCTATTTGACCCTCAATTTTACTTACCAAACTCTGCAAAACCCAAGTTTAAAACTTATGATTTCTTCCCAAATACTATTATGAACGAGCATCTAGGCAGCGGGTTTTCAACGATTGACTATTCGGTAGTCGCTCTAGAGTCAGCAAGAAGGTGCGTGAAATTTCAATTAGAACAAGATTTCGGAAAGCTACTTATTCCAACAAGAGCATTCGAACACTTTGATCCTAATTACATAGAAAGTCAATCTGAAGCTTTTGTAAATCCATTTCTTACTGCCATTGCGGAAAATAACGCGATTGGAAAGAAAGAAATATTTCTAACAGTTCCAATTACATCACACATGCTTAATATTGAAAGCTATAAAAATAACATTCTAAACTGGATAACTAGTTACCCAGAAATTGACGGAATATATCTAATCTGCCAACATGATAGAAAAACAAAACAAATTCTTGATACGTCATTTCTCGTAAATTACATGAACATAATTGAATCAACGTGTGAAACGGGATTAAAGGTAACTGTTGGATATACAAACACTGAATCTTTGCTATATTCATTATGCGGTGAGATATCTCTAACTGTGGGGGCGTTTGAAAATACAAGGATATTTTCATTAGATAAATTTGTCGTATCTGATGAGGGGAAACGAGGACCAAAGCCTAGAATCTACATTCCAAAATTAATGAATTGGATTCTATTTGAAGAGGCAAAACTAATTAAACAATATGATGAAAGCTTATGGAATGATATCTATACAGAAACAGCATATTCAAGAGATGCGTTCTCGAAAACGAAAGATCCAGCATTTAATACACCTACATTGTACAAGCATTATTTTAAAACATTCAGTGAACAAGTTGCCAATTTAAGTAACCTAACAATAGACCAAAGAAATATAACTCTTAATCATTGGTTAGATAATGCTACTAACTACTACAACAGAATTAGCGACATATTAATTCTTGATAATAACAGCTCAGATAAACATATCCTCCCTTGGAAAAACTCAATTAAATTATTTAGCAAGTAGTTAAAACAAGCCATTGTGGTAACAATGGCTTGTTTTTAATTAATTATTCTTTGAGCTAAAATAGTATTAGCTTTCCAATAAGCGATCTCTGATTTATGTATATCTATCTTAGGCCTAAAAAACACTTCATAACACGTATCTGTAGAAAATGTTGCCAAACCAATATTAAACTTTTGAAAAATATCTATATTTGCTAATGCTGGTTTTACATTTTTTTTATCGAGTAACACCCATGACTCATGAGAAAACGTTTTATACCGACTAGCCTGCCAAAGAGCACGCTTCCAATTTTTTAATTTTGCTTCAATAGCAACTATCTTATTGCTTACAGGTTTAGGTTGCTTTAACTTAACAAAAAGATTATCTCTTTTTTCTACACAATAGCCAGCTTCAACAAACTGTTTTAATGCCGCTTTTGCAGCTTGTGTTGATGCACCAGAGATCTCAACAATATCTTCAAGAGAAAAATTCTTTCTGTAAGGCAATGATTTTAGTGTATAAGCCCAACTAGGGTTTATCTTGGACAAGCTATACACTTCAACATCTCGAGACTTAAAAAGTACAGCATCAGCGACCCCAAACCCACAATCAAACTCCAGCTCCAACTTCAAATTTTTTGAACTGTTTGACAGAACAAGCTCCTCAAAGCCTTTAACTAGCTCCAACTCACTTGCAAACGGAGATACAAATTGCTCGGTACTATTATTATTACATTTAGATATCGCTATGTTCATCGTGTTTTTAAGTCATTGACGAAATTTTTATATGTTCTATTATAGTGTGTTCAGGGTAAAATTACCACGAGATTGTTAAAGTTGAATAAAATTAACAAGTTGCACAATATACGCATGTATGAACGGTTTAATAAAAACAGCCTTGGAAACGACTATTTTGTGGGCGACATTCATGGGGAGTATGATTTATTAATTTTACTTTTAAATCATATTAATTTTGATTCCAACAAAGATAGATTATTTTCTGTTGGCGATGTATGTGATAGAGGACCAAAATCAATCGAGTGCATTGAGCTATCAAGATCCAGCTGGTTCTTTCCTGTTATAGGAAATCATGAGTCTTTTATTCTAGATTTTAACAATGATAATATTTATGCAAACAAAATCTGGCGCATGAATGGGGGAGATTGGTGGTTTGATTTAGATAAAAATAAACAAAAAGATCTAAAGAAAACAATTAATGATAACTTTACTTTCTCTCTCGAAGTACAATCTGACTTTGGCAATGTAGGGTTAGTTCATTCTAATTACCCACATTCAACGTGGCCTATAACAAATATAAACAAAAGCCAAATAGACACAAAAAGAATATTATGGGGTAGAAATTCAGATCAACCTAAAATACCAGAACTAGACCTACTAATTACCGGACACACACCACAAAAAAAACCTAATTACAATGGATTCAACCTAAACATTGATACAGGAAGTGGATATCAGCCAAATGAAAAAATTTACAAGCCATCATTAACAATCTGCAATATATACAACAGGAAATTCAACTTTTTCTCAGCTTATTCTGGAGAGGTATCAATGTATACCATGGGCGAAGATTGTTAATTTATCGAAGTATAATTAAGTAGAGAAAGGAAAATGAGATAACATCATAGAATCCTAACAACGTAAAATAGAAGTCCTTTCAATTTTTAGCCTCCATTTCATATCTATCTGCTTCTATAAAGCTATTTACAATCACTCTACTTGTCATAATCCTTTTATATAAATTATATAGTTCTCTTTTCCTTTTCCCAGAAATAGCAAAGGCTCTATCTAGGGTTCCTCACTAAGAATAAACTTGGATTCAGGACATCATTTCCGGGTACAGCCTCCCCTCTAAAAGGTTACGCAATGTCGAAAGACAATAAAGATTGATCACTTTTGCTCTTGAAACTGGTAGTTTTGGACATAAATTAGTTTCAATATACAATTTCGTCATATGGATTAAAGATAAAACATGATAGTGACTCATATATAGGATAATATCTTTACATCAATGACTTATATGGGAACTTCGTATGGCAAAGCAGTTTATGTTAATGGAACCAAAAAATGAGAATTTTAATGAGTTAATTGGTGGCTCAAGTAAATACTTAGTTCCTAGATTCCAACGTGATTACGCTTGGGATATTGAACAATGGGAAGATCTTTGGAATGACATAAATGCCCTAGACGAAGAAGGCTTCCATTACATGGGCTATATAGTTTTGCAACAAACAGAGCAGTATCAGTTTGAAGTGATTGACGGCCAGCAGAGGTTAGTGACACTTTCATTAATTGTTCTCGCTGCAATGAAGGCTCTTTCAGATATGATTGATAGAGGTGAAGATGAAGCTGATAACAAGGAAAGACTTGATGAACTTACCAAGAAGTTTGTTGGTAATAAAAATCTAGTTTCATTAAAAGTTGTCAGTAAACTAGAATTAAATCGAAATAATAACAGATACTTCCAGAAGATATGCTCGACTCTCGAAGCTCCAAACCATCGGGGGATCACATCTACAAATAAGCTAATTAGAAAATGTTTTGACTTCTTTAGCACAAAAGAGTTCGGCACTACTGGTGCTGACATTGCTCAGTTCATAATGAAGTTCTCCTCTGCAATGATCTTTACAAAGATTATTGTGCAAGACGATTTAAACGCATACAAAGTTTTTGAAACTCTTAATGCGCGTGGGGTTCAACTCTCAACACCAGATCTATTAAAAAACTATTTGTTTTCAATAGTTACTAAAAACAGCGACATTGAAGATGAAGAGTTAGACGACTTGGATGAGAATTGGTCTGAGCTAATTGCTCAGTTAGGTGAAAGTAATGTGTCAGATTTTGTCCGATACCATCATAACTCGCATAGAAAAATGGTCACTAAAAAAGAGCTTTTTTCATCTATGCGTAGAGTTGTTACTAACCCTCCAGAGGCTTACGCTTATCTTAAAGAGCTAATCGAGTATGCCCCGATTTATGCGTCACTCATAAACCCTAGTGATTCATGGTGGGTTGAACAACCCCAAGTGTATAGAGATGCGCTTAAGTTCTTAGTTGGTATTAGGTTGTTCAATATTAAACAACCACTAGCTGTTCTACTCCCTGCATTTAAGCACTTCACACCAGAAGAGTTTGTAAAAACTGTTAAATATTTATACGTTCTGTCTATTCGATATAACGTGATTTGTCATTTGTCGCCAAGTGAACAAGAATCGCTCTATAACCAAATAGCAATAAAAGTATCAGGAAAAGAGTATAAAAGAGCAAGTCATATAAAGAATAGTGAAGAGTTCAAGAGATTATACCCAAATGACGATACGTTCTTTAATGCTTTTGAATTTCATCGAATGCCAAGTAGGCAAACAGCGAAGAAAATTAGGTTCCTGCTTGCTGAGATTGAAAATCATCTTGGATTCCATTGTGACTTTAATAAAACAACGTTGGAACATATTTGTCCTTATAACCCAGAACAGCAATGGGTGGACAGCTTCGGTGAAGGTATAAATGATGTTAAAGATCGTCTGGGTAATATGCTCCTACTTGATAAAGATGACTTGAAACGGGCAACTTTTGAACAAAAGAAAGATACCTATGATAAAGCTCAATACCATTTGGCTCAGAAAGTCACTGAATACGCAGAATGGAATTTAGACACCGTTAATGAACAACAAAAATGGATGGCTGAGCAAGCGGTTCAGACGTGGCGTATTGACTAAGAACACGACACATAGCATAGATAAATAGAAGTCCTATTTTTGTGGGAACTATCAGCCCCAAACACGTTTTGGGGCAGAGATAATTTACGAAACAACTTGTTTTGCAATTTAGCCAACAAGTTGCTGAAAATATAAATTTTTCAACAACTCAGGTTGTCGTCGACCCCCTAGCAATCGACGTTAGAAAAGGATGTATCCGAGTATTAATCCCGCAACCATTATAATGATACTGGTTAATGTCATATTGTTGTCAACCCATGCATCAAGCTTACTCATTTAAAGCTCCTCTTTCTTTTCTAATCAAATCAAAACCATGTTCAATACCATAAATTACTTCACGTAAGAGTGTCTTATTGGGTGAGTTCAAATGAGCAATAACCCGACCAATTTCATTACCCAAGTCACAAAGCTCAATATCCCCATCAGGAAGGCTATCAAACGATAACTTGAGGTTTGAAAGAAAAATATCAGGGTTCACAAAATCTGAACTAGGCTCATTGCTAACCTCATTTCGATTAGCAATGAAATCATCAGTAACCCGTTCTTCCTTGTCGGTGAAAGACACCCAATCAGGCTCTTTTTCGGTCAACTTTTTCTTGCTCATCGCTACAACCTGACAGAATATTTAGTTTAGTTGCAGTATAGCAAAATCAGCTAGACTGCCGTTAGAACGAATTCGCTGAAACAAATTTTGGGGCATTCGAGGTAGAAAGAACCACGGATAAGAATTCAGCCTATGACGATTTTGGACAGAAATGAGTTTCGAGAAATCGAACATTAGCAAATTAATGGATAACTCTTTAGTGGCTCAATAGACTCTAAAAATGATCAATCTTTATTGTTTCAGTCAGACTTCATTACCCTTGTCAGCGCTCATGTAAAAGCATGCCTGCTACATCATTATATACGCTACCGCCATTAACACGTAGAGCAAGGGTTTCCTATTAAGGTGGATAAGATTAATACTGCTTTTGAGACACTAAAAATAACCTAACATGTATTAGTTCAGACTAGATCTGACACTTCAATTTGAAAAGAAGAGAGTTACCCACTTTGATTAAAGGTGCTTAGTCATCAATCAAAGACAAATAAGAGGTAACTCTCATGCATCATACTAGCAATCCAATCATTAAACACAAAGCTGGGCTTCTCAATCTTGCAGAAGAGCTTGGTAATGTATCTAGAGCCTGCAAGGTTATGGGGGTCTCTCGAGACACGTTTTATCGCTATCAAGAGTTAGTTGAAACTGGCGGTATTGATGCTCTGATTAATCAGAGCAGAAGAACACCAAACTTAAAGAACCGAGTCGATAGTGAAACTGAACAAGCCGTCCTAAAATACGCCATCGACTTTCCTGCTCATGGGCAAGTTAGAACAAGCAATGAACTGCGTAAACTGGGGGTCTTTATCTCTCCAAGTGGCGTGCGCTCAATCTGGCTTCGCAATGACCTAGAAAACTTCAAAAAACGCCTCATAGCCTTAGAAAAACAAGTTGCTGAGAACGGTATCATTCTAACGGAAGAGCAAGTCGCTGCTCTCGAACGCAAGAAGCATGATGATGAAGCTTGTGGTGAGACCGCACACCCAGGCTATCTAGGCTCTCAAGACACATTCTATGTTGGCAACCTTAAAGGTGTTGGGCGTATCTATCAGCAGACGTTCGTTGATACCTACAGCAAAATAGCTTTCGCAAAGCTCTACACGACAAAAACACCAATCACCGCAGCAGATATGTTGAATGACAAAGTTCTGCCGTTCTTCGAGAATCATGAACTTCCAGTGTTGAGAATCTTGACAGACCGAGGAACTGAATACTGTGGCCGTGTTGATCAGCATGACTATCAACTCTATCTGGCCATTAATGATATCGACCACACAAAAACAAAAGCAATGTCACCACAAACAAACGGTATCTGCGAGCGCTTCCACAAGACTATATTAAATGAGTTCTACCAAGTAACATTCAGAAAGAAACTGTATGGATCAATGGAAGAGTTGCAGAAAGATCTGGACGAATGGATGGACTACTACAACAATCATCGTACCCATCAAGGAAAAATGTGCTGCGGCCGAACGCCAATCGAGACATTAGAGGATGGAAAATCAATCTGGGCTGAAAAGAATCTAGCCCAGATATAATCTGACAGGCACCAAGTCGAAAAGCGGGTAACTGTCAGATCAGGTCTGAATTAGTACACCTAACATCCGATTTTTGTTTATGATATCGGGCAGTTCTAAAGTAACGTCACAATAGGTTTTAGAAAAGGTATAATTGACATATCGGCTCTTAAAAGATGAAAGCTCTCGATGAGTAATAACAGAGCTAGAAACACAATATAGTCCGAAATCACCTTGCAAAGTGCATCGTGAACAATCTTTATCCTGAACTTTCAATGCTGATATTGGCACCTTTCTTTTAGAAAAGACATCTACAAAAATCGAAAACCTCTGTGTACTAACTTCAACAAATTTTCTTAACTCATTTGGTAAATGCTTGGACATTTCTTCAAAAGCAAATTCCCAGTACTCTTCCCCATAGATAAATGCCATGTAAACCCCTGAGTCGGTGTATAGATAACTTAAATCAAGTTTGCTCTCCTCTACGGAGTCTATGTACCTATATGGTTTTGCAAATCTACGTAACCAGGCCCTAAACTCTTCCTTTAAGCATGGCATCATTGGCCCTTCAATCCATTGAAAATATTTGAAAAAGTGACGCTCTTCACTAGTGTTATCTTCAACATTGTTACAGTCACCTTGTAAATTAGGCACATTCCGCCCGCTTAGTAATAACCTTAGAGACTCCGCTGTTTTTTTTTCTGGTCGATTCAGGTAATACACATAAGTCAGCCTCGTGAATGCTACATTGAAAAGCATTAATCCAGTGAGCTTTTAAATAGCCAAAGCCATTTTTAATGACCGAATCCTCTATACAAAATTCACAATATCGAATTGAATGTTTTCCCTTTCTATACACGATAGAATCAGGTGGCTTTGAACCAAAAATATCAACTATAGGAAATCGCAAATATTGCGGAGATTCAAACAAGCCTAACGGTTTTCCTAATCCGCTACGATATATTAAGCTAATTAGTTCTAGATCGGGGACACTACTTAATAGATAGCAATAGGATTCTGGCCATCTGGGGGAACCGAGCCAATAACCATTGGCTCCTAACAGGCATGACAGCTCAGGTTCCAAACCATAGACTTCCGCCACTCGAAAAAGAAAGCTGTAAAGCGATTCATCTTTTTGTAAGAACATTGAAAAATACTCTGCAAAGATCCATTCATAATATAGGGTTACTTAAAACGAGATATATTGTTCATCAATTAATCCGGTTATATTTCATGAGTAACCTTTTTGTTCTAGGCAATTTATCTAGCTTTGATATAAGCCAACCATGCCCACCTAACCGTTTATCCAGTCCAGTTCTAGATAGCTTACCGCTTGAAAAGAGCAACATCTGGTTAATTGTGTCAACAAGCACATTATCTCTTTGATGCCAATCAACCCTGTCAACACGCTGTGTTCGAGTTGCTTCTGGAAGTACGCTTTCGAGCCATTCATGCTCATGGATATACAACCAATAAAATGCGGCTTCATGAGCAATCTTAATTTGTTGCCGATAAGCACTCGGGTTTTCAGCAACAAACCGCATTATTTGACAACGATACCTACGCCGTAACGACTCTACCTTGCATCGTTTTCTCCATTCAACCAACCCTGTAGTCGTAGAGATTATTAGTTCTACACTTCCCGTTGAAATACCATGACGCTTAGCTAAAATATCTCGATGAAAGCCTTTTTGGGCTAACTTAACTACCGAAACTTTTAAAGTTTTAGTGATTGTCTTGGGTTTCAAATTAACAGGAATGTTGTTCTTCAAAGCGATACTTTTCACATAACACCTACTTTTATCAATTTCTCGACTTACTGCTGCCATTGATAATCCAGACTTCAACAAATCACAGCATTGTTCCTCTTTGTTTGTTGGAACTTCCTGAGCGTTCAAGATACTAGATTCAGGCTGACAACGAGATAAATAGAACTCGAACAATAGATGCTTAAATGGATGTTGAGAGTACAGCCCAGAAAGCAGGGATGAAACAAAACGATAGTCTTCTGATGACTTTGGGGGGAAATCAGAATAAGTGGGGAACAACTCTTCTGATAATTCAAATAACTCTTTTACTATCTTTTTCCTTTTGATTCGACCACTTTGTGTTAAACCACCATTGAAATGCAGATTTCGAAGGTAAGTATCAGACCAAACCTCATCGCTTCGTTTCTCACGTTGAATACTTTTTACTTTGTTGAATACAAACAGTGAGAATGCCCTCGCTAGCTCATTACAACTAATAGGTTGTATTCCGGTATCAGGAAGTAAATGACCATTAGCATGGCTACGATCTGAAAGCTCATTGTGAACTAACCAAACACCATGTTTTGGGCACGCCTCAACACCAGGAACCTGGTGAATTAGGTGCCAATAAGCAACACCAAAACTGTATACATCATCTTTAGCGCATAAAGGGCAGTACTTTACAGATAAAGGTTCTTTATCACGAAATGTAGAGAGTTGACTCGCTCTTATGATGTCATTTGAAGCAGCAGTGACCTCCTCAATAACGGTACAGTATTGTGGTAAGTAATAAGCAAATAGAGGGCGGAGAGTTTGACGTGATAAAAGCACCTCTGGCGGTTCATCTGTCAACTGAGCAATGGTACGTATGCTTGATGTTAGGTAAGGATGAATAGAAGCTCTCCCATCACCTACAAGTTGTTGCAAAGCTTGTTCAAGGGTACATTCACAAATAGCAAAATAACGACATATACGGCTGAATAGAGACTCATCAGGTAGTGCTTTAGGCAACCGCATGATGAACCTCCTGTTTAGATAAACCTATTAATTAACTATAGGCGAGTTCTGAGAGTGGGTCGTCAATAACGATTTCTCGGGATCTTAGGTAACGCATAGGGTCCTCTAACCCTGCAGCTTGCTGGAACAGGTCAGGGTCATCAATTCGGCTTTTTAGATCAACTGAGTCAACTAATTCAATAACTTTAGAAGCAAACTCCGGATGCTGTGGCTTAGTGATATCACCGGTTTTGTCGACAGTCTTTATAGTTGGCTTTTCTGTTCTTTGTACGCTGCGTTGCTTACCTTTGGGTAAAGATGTTGCACGTTTCAGAATATTTACTTCGCTGGTTTGTCTTGATAGACCGCATGCCGCAGCATTGCCTGCCTCTAATGCTGCTGGAGTAATTCGCTCATCATCAGCGCCAATAATTAACCGTTGTGCTTCTCGGTAAGTACGGCTCGCCATATCTATATTGCCAACCGAAAGTGTATGAAGTGCATCATTAAGCTCCTCTGTAAGCTCTGTATAAACGTTTGTCCATTGGTAATTCCATAGCTGCTCCACAAAGGCATTCCACGAAGCACTGTCCCGATCCAATACAGACATAGTGTGGTGATAGCCACTTTCAGCGCGGCGGGCCGCCTTAAGTTCTTTAAATAATGATTCATCAAATGGAGGATTTGCTACGAAAAAGAGTGGAACACCTAGTTTATTCATCAATCTGTGTAAAAACCTTAATAAGTTATTTTCTCCACCTGTTCGCTTGAACTTTAGATTCTGCATTTCATCAATAACGAGCATACCAATAAAACTTGATTTCATACTCTGCTCTAACTGGCGAACTAAAGCACCTATTGTTCCTGCTGGCTTAGTTTTTTCCCTATCAAGGGTCAGATCTAATGTCGATAAAATCTCTTCACATAAGTCCCTTACGCTTGAATTACTAGGACAGTCAACTTTTAGCCAAACAACTTGTTTCCTTAGCTCTAATGGTTGACCTTTATATAATTCATGCTCAATAACATTCGGGAAGTAATTTAAAACTTGCTCCACCATTGAAGTTTTACCAACACCACTGTCACCAATCAGAGTAAGTCCGTCACCTTTAGGCCGAAAGAAGCCTGTGCGTGGTTCTATATCAGGCCTTTCATCAACAAGATAATGCAAATACTGTGCTGTGGTTGGGCTTAGCGGGTTCTTTGCGGAATAACCCTTTTTTATAGCTCGCTCTACCGCTCTAAAGCACTCTTCATAGTCAGTTAGTGGCTGCCTAATTTCTTCAATACGATTTAGATATTCATCGCGTACCAGTGGATCTGGGTGATCTGCAATTTCTTCTGAATAGTCAGGATAATTGCTAAAAATCTCCATGACACTTTCCCAGGTTTTCTTAGCTGGAAGCGCTTCTATAAGAGGGTTATCTTGATGCTCAGGCAGAATTGCATCTTGATATGTAGCAGGTTCAATTCTCATGACTCACCTCCACTAGTTCTTCTTTTCCTTCCTTTTGGCAACGGAATAACTTTGTTACCAGTAGATAAGGGAGCAGACACTTTATTAGTGGTTGAAGGCTCAGGGGTGGATGCCATCATATTTGTGGTTGCTTCTAGTTCTTCTTTTCGGCGTTGACGAGTATTAGCAGTATTATCCCTAAAAGAGACCTTCTCTATATCTTTGCTTCTTTTCTTCGCTTGTCGGGTTACTTCTTGGCGATGCTTATGATCATCAATTGAAGTCGTTGATATTGGTGTTAGTTCTTTCTTGGTATCGAGCCAGTCCTGAATGAAGTTAGATTCATACATAGACTTATCACCCAACATTCGACTTCGAGGTAGCAGGTTACACCTAATGAACTCTCGATTTTTATCTAAGCGAACATAGATGTAATTCGTTGTATTTTCATCAATACGCGCCTCTAGTCTCCAGCGCCCTGATGACCTAGCGACAGATGCCAAATTAAGTTCTTCAACTTCTGAACACGAGTAATACATACCATTAAAATATATTCCGCTTCGAGTCATACTGACTTCTGCTGAAGGCAACAACCTAGCTATAACTTCATCACCATTAGCTGATTGAAGTTCATGACGATGCTTTGCGATATGTATTTTCCAATAGTTAAGAGGTGTCGGAGATAGGTCATTCTCGATAAGCAAAGGGCTAGAAAAAGCTAAACCATCAAGAATCGAACGATTATGCTCTAATACCGCTTTTATTATTTCAGCGGTAACTTCCTTAAGCGTATAGATCGCGTCTTTTCGTGGGTCTCGACTCCCTCGTATAACCTGTCCACCTCTCGTTGTACCCAGTAACTCATGAAGTACTTCTTTATTGAGAATATCAAAGCGCTTCTCTACCACACCTTTACAGTCTGGCCTATATGGTGGAGTAAACGATAGTTTCGTCATTGGCGTCAGTGCTTTATTGGGATGCACCCCTATCATTTCACCATTGTCACAAACCAGCTCATTGGGGATGTGGGCACAAGGCCATTCTGAATCTTCAATATCAACGCCAAAGCTTTTACTGTAAGTCGATTTAGGTAAGAAACTATTCGTCAATGCCTGACGAGCTGCTCGCCATGAAGCATGATAGAGCGATACATGCATACCAACTATCATTCGACTCGCTCTGTCTGCAACGATATAAATCGTCGGACGCCCTAAAACATACTGAGACCCAAGCTCAGATACGATATGCACATCAGCAACTGTTGCATCAATTTCAAAGTGAGCTCCAGGTAAGTAACTTCGATCAGTTATACTGCCTAGCGCCGCTCTTTTATTTCTGAGGTAATCGTTCTCTGAGGTTCGTTGTTTGACTATTTGTTCTTTACTGAATAGCTTTGTTCGCCAGTAACTAAACTGCTTTGGGGTTGGGACTAAAGGAGGTCTACCACAGGCCTCAGCCAAATTTATCTCTTTTGAATAGCTATCTTTGAGTAAATTGTCATAGGTTTTTGCTAGTGTCAGACCTGACTCTCTAAGGTAGTACTTTTTTAACGCTTTTCTGAATTTAATTTTGTCATCATCATTCACGATATACTTAGCCACTCTATCGACAGCTAGAGTTCTTGGTTGTTTTGGTGCTCCCAATGGTTTCGTTGTTGGAATTCGCTCTAGCCCAGAACCTCCACTGTTCGAAAATGCGGGTAGCAGAGCCATTTTGTCCTGTCCATTTCGCCAATATTGAGAAAGTAGTCGGGCTAAAGACTTACGGTCAACATTAACTTGTTTCGCATATTCAGCAAGCAGAGGTGAGCGCTTCTTAGTGGCATAATCAAAAATAAAAGTACTATCTGATATAACACCTTTGATTAAGTTATAATTCTTGTCTCTACGGCCAATGTGCTCATCTGGGATGTTTTCTTCATCAACCAATAGATAAGCTGGCAATTCATACTGAGCTTGTTTAGCTTTACGGCTAGAAACGAGCTCAATGAAACCTTCTAGAGAAACTGCTATAGGTCTTACCGTTGTAACCTCTAGCGAGTATAAAATGACAGACTCAACAACTTGCATGATATCCAGCAAACGATAAAGCCCATCTTCAAGCAGATCCGAATTATTCACTCTCCAAACACTATTTCTAGGAAGCTCCATATAGAATACCGCCTTGCTGTTCAGTCACATACGTTACGTCAATAAGCCCTGATTCAACCATATTTGTAGAAAGATCCACTTCAATGTATCTATCAGCGATTAGGAAACGAATTAGTAATAGAGCATCTTCATGAGTAGTGACATTCAATGAGATTAGTTGATTACAAAGGTCTTCAATAAAGTACTGCCGAACGGTTAAGATAGAGAGCGCACAATTAACATGCTCGGATGAAAACCCCACAGGGTTCTTACGGAAAGGTGAGGTAGCCCATTGAAGGTTGCTGCTTTGGACTCTCGTTAATTCATTCCCAGTAAAGTAACTGAATTTAACCCCAAGCAACTCCCAACAAACCCTCTCGATGTCATTTTTTCCCAGTACACGTAGATCACTAGAATCCTCTTCTGATTTAGCAGAAACAGCGCGATATATAATACCTTGAGGAGAGTCTATCGTGAGCAACTGATCCGTTGTCATGATAATAGGTTCTTTCGTATGAGGGTGGGTAGGGTGTTTAACCCCAAGGATTTTAGCAACTTTCTGCGTAAAATTTAGAGGGAAGATAGGAAATTGTTCTCTGATATCAACTACACAGTTCGAAAACTCAGCAAGATAAAAGTGCTCACTTTCTATTGAGGACATCATATGGTGGTCTCTTTGAGATTTCCTACCATAAATCAGTGAGCGTATACCTTTAGATTTTACATCCTGAATCCTAAGCCAAGGTTTATAGTTAGCGCCTTGGCCTATACCGTATTTGTTCTTTAAGTGCCGTTGATAATCATCCAACGACTCGATTTTTCGGCCACGTCCCATGCTACATCCAATAAAGTTCGCCTAAACTAATCATAGTAAGCAGAGCCACTACGGGCAAACTTTATTGTATCAAAATGCTCTTGCGGGCAAACTTTAGTGCTTACGGGCGAACTTTATTGTTTCTACACAAAACTTAAACCCACTGGCCTGCAGCAAAGCCAGAACTCCAGCACCATTGGAAGTTATAACCTCCAAGCCAGCCTGTTACGTCCATCACTTCACCGATGAAGTAGAGGCCAGAGACGCTCTTACATTCCATAGTTTTTGAAGATAGGTGATTGGTGTCCACGCCGCCTAGAGTTACTTCGGCCGTTCGGTAGCCTTCGGTACCGTTTGGCGCGATTTTCCAATTTTCTAAGTGCTCTACGATGTCATTCAGCTGTTTTTCATTGAACTGCTTGAGCGGCTTGTCTTCCATCTCTTTACGATCAATCAACACTTCCACAAAACGCTTTGGTAGTGCTTTCGCCAAGGTATTTTTCAGGCTCTGGTTTGGGTGCTTCTCGCGAGAATTCGCCAGCAACTCAGCTACATCGACTTCAGGTACTAGATTAATCGAAACCGACTGACCCGCTTTCCAGAACGAAGAAATTTGCAGAACTGAAGGACCCGATAGGCCGCGGTGGGTAAAGAGCAACGCTTCTTTGAACAAGGTTCCGTCTTGCGCGGTGATCTCGGCAGGAATTGCGATGCCAGAAAGCTCAGCGAAAGCTTCTTTATCTTCTTTATGCAGAGTGAATGGCACCAAGCCTGCGGTAGTTGGCATCACAGACAAACCAAATTGCTCGGCAATCTTGTAGCCAAATGGCGTTGCGCCCAGCTTAGGCATTGATAAACCACCGGTCGCTACAACGAGTGAGTCACACTCAACTTCGTCGGTATTGAGGTGCATCTTGAAGCCAGAATCGGTCTTTTCGATGGAGTGAACATCACAACGGTAGCGTTGTTCGACTTTCGCTTGCTTACACTCGTCAAGCAGCATGCTCACGATGTCTTTTGCTGTGTGGTCATTCACACAGAACAACTGACCGTGATCGCGCTCTTCGAACTCAATGCCGTACTTGCTCACCATCGAGATAAAATCCCAGTTGGTGTATTGAGATAAAGCTGACTTCACGAAGTGAGGGTTGTTACACAGGAAATTGTTGGCTGAAACATCATAGTTAGTAAAGTTACAACGACCGCCGCCTGAGATTAAAATTTTTCTGCCCGGTTTCTTTGCATGATCAACCACCAGCACTCGTCGGCCGCGTTTGCCCGCTTCCGCAGCACACATTAAGCCCGCGGCGCCCGCACCAATTACGATTACATCAAATTTTTCACTCATGTGGTTCTGCTTTTCTTCACTTGTGCAGCCCGAGTACGCCCTGTTCTCGAAATGCCATCAATAAAAAAGGATGTGCATAAACAGCACATCCTTACTAATTGCTCGCTATTTTAGCGGCAATTTTAAACTTTGCAATTGATGTTCAATTGTACGATTTGCAGACAGCAGCAAGCCACTGTTTGGCTTGGCGAACCAACAACCGAAGCTTTACACCAAAAATCTAAGCTCTACTTCAATCGTAGTAAATGACTTAGACGATGAAAGAAGACAGCAAGGTTACACCTAACAGAGCAGAAGAGAGTATGAATAACTGCCTTACACGATCGCACTTCGACGTAAAAACTTCGTCGTGATGGTGGTGATACTCTTTGCTTTTGATGTAACTAAACAGACGAACCTGTTTGGTCATATTGCCATGGGTTGTGAAAAAACCGCCTCCATCTACTTGTTGATATAGTAGAGGGTGTGCTTCTCGCATAATATAAATGAGTGTTCTTAGCGCAGTAAAATAACGCGCCCAGTTCACACAAGTCACAACCATTAGTGCAAATAGAATAGTGTCGCCGCTGATCATCCTTTCCTCCTTACATCTTCATAAGAAAACTCAAAAGAAAAAGATAATCAGTGTCTTTCTCGTACTACCTAAACGGCAGGAGCTTCCATAATTGAAGATGAACCATCTTTTGCCAATTGCGCTAGGTCTTTATCAATAAAGAACAATGCTTTACCGTCTTCACCAACAAGCTCTAGCTTATCCAATACACCTTTAAACAACTTCTCTTCTTCGTGTTGCTCTGCAACGTACCATTGCAGGAAGTTAAAGGTTGAGTAATCTTGTGTGCTGAAAGCAACGTGAGCCAGTTTGTTGATCTTTTGAGTAATCATTTGCTCATGTTCGTAAGTTTCACGGAACACAGCCCCAAGGCTATCAAATTCATGTTTTGGCGCTTCAATCGCACCTAAAATTGGCATTGCACCTGTCTCACTTACGTAAGTAAAAAGACGCTGCATGTGTTCCATTTCTTCTACTGCATGAACACGCAGAAACTCTGCTGCACCTTCAAATCCTTTGTCTTCACACCAAGCACTCATTTGTAAGTATAGGTTGGATGAGAAAAATTCTAGATTAATTTGATCGTTCAGTTGCTCTACCATAGTTTTTGATAGCATTTAAGACTCCTAATTACATCTTCAGTTTTCTCTACTATATCACTATTTTATGAATATCTCGCAGGCCATTAGTTAACCAATATTTCGTGCAAACATTACGCAAGACAGTGGATATGAGATCACTTCAGCAAAAAAAGGCATTGCATAGTGCTAGTCTTTAGTTAGGCAATGAATAGAAGAGGTAGCGATATGAGTTACAAACATATTTTGGTCGCAGTCGATTTATCAGATGACAGCAAATTACTTGTGGATAAAGCGGTAGCATTGGCTAAGCCATTGGAAGCCAAAGTCTCTTTTATCCATATCGATATTAATTATGCAGAGCTCTATACAGGCCTTATTGATATCAACATGGCAGAAACCCAGCACAACGCGATGGAAGCATCTCGAGTTCAGCTACAAAATTTTGCAGAACACGCTCAATACCCTATTACCCACACCTTAGTGGGCAGCGGCGATCTGAGTCATGAACTGTGTGACACCATCAATGAATTCAATGTTGATTTAGTGGTTTGTGGGCACCATCAAGATTTTTGGAGCAAGTTGCTCTCTTCAACACGACAACTGATCAATGCCTCGCCGGTTGATATGCTGGTCGTGCCTCTAAGAGATTCAGAAGACTAATGAATTAAGGTTAGGTAACATACAGCTCATATCTTATTAACGAAGTTTTTATATGAGCTATTTAGCTAGTGTTACCCTCTTATGGGCCTTCTCTTTTAGCCTGATCGGCGTTTACCTTGCTGGTCAGGTTGATTCTTGGTTCTCTGTATTAATGCGTGTTGCCCTTGCTGGCATTGTATTTCTTCCTTTCCTGAAGTTTCGAGGTATCTCGCGTAAGCTGATCGCTAAGTTGATGGCGATTGGTGGTATCCAGCTTGGGCTGATGTACTGCTTCTATTACCAGTCTTTCTTGCTGCTATCCGTTCCTGAAGTCCTTCTGTTTACCGTTTTTACCCCAATTTACGTCACGCTTATTTATGACTTCCTCAAAGGACAATTCTCTCCGTGGTATTTAGTGACAGCGGCGATTGCTGTATTGGGCGCTGTATTCATTAAATTCGCGGGTATCAACGAAAACTTTTTAGTCGGTTTCCTCGTAGTCCAAGGTGCGAACCTGTGCTTTGCTATCGGCCAAGTTGCTTACAAAGTAGTGATGGAGAAGGAATCGACCGAGTTACCTCAGCGCACAGTATTTGGTTACTTCTATTTGGGTGCGTTATGCGTCGCTTCGGTTGCTTTCATACTCTTAGGTAACCCTGAGAAGCTGCCAACAACCACGCTTCAATGGGGCATCCTGATTTACCTTGGCTTGATTGCTTCGGGGCTAGGTTACTTTATGTGGAATAAAGGTGCATGCATGGTGAATGCGGGTGCACTGGCCGTAATGAACAACGCCTTAGTTCCAGCCGGCCTTGTGGTGAACATCCTGATTTGGAACAGAGACGTCGATTTAGTTCGATTAGCTATTGGCGGCGCGGTTATTTTGTTCTCTCTGTTCGTCAACGAAACATGGGTGAAAAAGCGTGTTGCGAGATCCACAAGCAACGCCTAACCGCTTTCACTGAGCTAAGTGAAATAAACTAAGCTAAATGAACAGAGCTAAATGAATTGGCTCGGATAACCCCAAAAAGCAAAAGAGCGACCTTATAAGGTCGCTCTTTTTAAATCATCGTTGTAGCGATAAGCTGTTTGTATCTGTTTCAGTGAATGTGACTGTGGCTCACTACCTGAGTCTTGGTTTCAGTGAAGGCTACATCATCCAGTTGTAGGTTAATACGTTCAAGATCACTTTCAAGTTTTTGACTTTTCTTAAACAGCTTTTGCTGCTTCTTAATCATCTTCGCGAGTTTTTTGTTGTACTTCTCTTGTTTCTTGGCCGCTTTCTTCGCTCGCTTGAGCTCGGCTTTCTCATCACCACTCGCATTAGCGATTCGTTTTTTCAGTTTGGCTTTTTTCTGTGATGCTTTTTTATCTACAACATCAGCGGCAATATCAGCAACGGCTGGATCGAACATTTGAACAACAGGTTCAAGGGTCTCGTTGATTTCAGCAAGTGATAGCTCGGGTGCAGGTAATGTTTCCGCTAACAGGCCGCATGCGGCTTTTTCTTCAACGGGTTTATTTTGACAGCCAAGAGGTGGAATTGCGGTTGGTTTGCATAGGTTCGCTTGATCCGCCGAAGAACGCGCACAAGAACGACACACAAACTTAGGTTCAGTAACCAAGCTATGGATCTCTCCTAGGTGTTCGGTGATATCTCGACGGTTTAACTTACAAAAGCGTTTAGCCATGCTACAACTCCAGCTAAGAATAATAATGATTCTTAGTTAGATATACATCCGTAACGCGACTATCGCAAGTGTTAAATGGTGATTTATCGTATTTATGACAGGAAATTTTCTTAGTGTGTAGCTAAGTTATTGATGCTTAAGCTAAGTCATTGATGCTTTCACATAGACGTCAAAACGGTTCTTTTTAGTTTCGATTGCCATGCTCGGTTTTTGCTCGTCTAACCATGCTGCGTAATCCGGTCTTTTGACCACTACGCGCTTCGTTGCCAGCTTCATCGCAGGCTCAAACAAGCCATCGGCATCCAGATCGGCGCCAACCAAAGATTGGAATACTCGCATCTCTTTCTTAACCAAAGCCGACTTCTTTTTGTTCTCTGGGTGTGGGTACATAGGATCGAGATACACCACGTCTGGCTGTTCGAAGTCAGGATCGTTGCTCAGCTTATCCAACGCGTCATGACTGGATGCGTGAATCAACTTCATACGTTCGCTCACCCAACCGCCGATGTCTGGGTCTTTTTGTGCTCTCTGCAGACCGTCATCCAATAATGCAGCCACAACTGGATGTCGCTCTACCATCTGTACTTTACAGCCCAACGAAGCCAGCACAAACGCGTCACGCCCTAAGCCTGCAGTACCATCAAGAATAGTTGGCGTTGCGCCTTTGTTTAGACCTGCCGCCTTAGCAATTGCCTGACCTTTACCACCACCAAACTTACGTCTGTGACCGACTGCGCCTCCGACTAAATCAACAAAAATAGCGCCAAGCTTAGGTTCATCGACTTTACGTAGCTCAAGTCGCTCACGAGTCAGTACCAAAGCAAAATCACTGCTTTCATCATGAGATAAGTTCCAGCGGGTCGCTAAGTCATTCAAATGATCGATTTGGGTAGCATCTTCGCAAATCAGTTGTAGTTGCAAGGTCGTCTCCAACAGACAGTAGTATTCAAAACAAAAGAGGCAACCAGTTTACCTGATTGCCTCAACAATACATATTAGCGGTGAAAAGTATTCACAGCTCAGTCTTCTTACCTAAACCAATTACTCTATCTCTCGTTCTTGCCTTAACTCTTCAACAAGCTCGGCCAGTGGCTTCGGTCGGCCAATAACATAGCCCTGAGCGTAGTTAACACCGAGTTCAATCAACTTATCGAGAACCTGAGTATTTTCAACAAACTCAGCTACCGTGTGCTTACCCATCTGCTTCGCTAAATCATTGATCGAACGAACCATCACATAGTCCATCTCGTTAACATCAATATCACGCACAAACAGGCCATCAATTTTCACAATATCAACGGGCAATGCCTTCAGATATCCGAATGACGATAAGCCTGAACCAAAATCATCCAGAGCAATCAAACAGCCGAGCTCTTTAATTCGAGTAAAGAACTTGATTGCCTGCTTCATATTACTCATGGCGGCCGTTTCAGTGATCTCTAAACAAATCTTATGGCAAGGCACTGATGAGTTCGCCAAACTTTCAATCAAGAATTCTACAAACTCTCGGTTACCCATCGAGTGACCAGAAAGGTTTATCGAACACATCCCCAAATCATCAACGAGATGCGGGCGTTGCTCCAACCAATTCAACGTCTGACTGACGACTTGGCGATCAATCAAATGCGCGATGTTATAGCGCTCGGAGGCTGGCATGAAGATCCCCGGTGAAATGTACTCACCTTGGACGTTCTTGATCCGCACCAGTATCTCAAAGTGCATTTTGTTGCTATTTTCCTCTAGACCAAGAATACGTTGGGCAAATAACTCCAAGCGATCATTGGCTAAGGCTTCGTGTACCAAGTTAACGCATTCCATTTCTAAATGGCGACGGCGCAGATCTTCATCATCTAGATGATAAAGGTGATAACGATTTCGCCCTTCCTCTTTAGCGGCATGGCAAGCGGCATCCGCCTGTGCATGCACCATTTGTGATGAAGCGGCAGTATGGTCAATCAATCGAATTCCGATAGAACAAGTAAGATTGAGGTGAATATCACCCCATAAGAATGGATTCTCACTCATCATCGATATAATACTGTGACAGACATTGACAGCATCTCGCTCAGTACAGTCTTTGATGAGTACCGCAAACTCGTCTCCCCCCATCCGAGCTAACACAGCATTGTAAGGAAGCACATCTTCTATCAGATTAGCGCTAAATAAGATCGCGGCATCACCCGCTTCATGCCCAGCAGTATCATTCAGTACCTTCAATTGGTCTAAATCTAAGAACAACATCGCATGAGTTCTCATATGACTCTCAACCTCTTTCAGCGCCTTTTGTAGCTCTTGCTCAAAGTGGTTGCGGTTGAAAGTGTCTGTAAGCAGGTCATAACGCGCTTGGTATTCTAACTTTTCAGAAAGTTCGCGGGTTTCAGTAATATCCTCTCCCACAATCAACAGCTGACCCGAGTCGACCAATGGACGAATATTTTCACGAATCCAGATCGTTCTACCGTCCGCATGACGATACTCGATATCACGACGCCACACGCCGCGAATTTTGTGCTGTGGTTGCAACAAGATATGACGAGGAATCATCGCGTTCTCATCCACATAAAATTCTCTAGGGCGATGCCCTAACAGCTGATCAAGTGGATAACCTAGTAGCTCTTCAGCAAACTGGTTCACTTGTTGAATACGATTGTTGACATCCAGTGTAATCATCATCACCGGTTGCTTGTCGTAATACAGTTTGAGATTAGCTTCACGTTGGAACAACTTGTTCTCAGCAAGCTTTCTCGAGGTAACATCACGAGCTTCAAATAAGAACTGAATGGTTTCCTCTTCACTGATCGGCATCGGCTTCAAAGAGATATCTAGCACCATTCCACCACGATCACGGCACCATACCTCAGCCTCAAATCGTAGGGTTGGATAATCATTTCTTTCAGCAAAATACTCCTTTAGCACTTCGCCCGCGGCATCATCCCAATATTCTTGGAGAGGTGTTCCCAATTTATAACCTTGATTATAAAGAAGCTCATGCAGCTTACTGTTGCTCGACAGCAGTACACCGTCTTTATCAAGAATACCCATGTACTGTAGACTTTGATCGAATATTGACTCCAGTAACAGCTGGCTTTGTCGGCTAGCACGTTCACTTTTCTTAAGGCGGTTGAGGTAGTAAACCAAGGTCGCAATAACACACGACATAACCAGAAACAGCAAACCTATTGTTCGAATTTCATCGTGATAACGCACCAAGAATGACTGAGGCTTGTTGAGAAAAGTAATTGAAGCTTCATTCTCAGTTCCCAGCCCCCAGCGTGACATCTGTTGGTAGTCGAGTTTAATTTCCGATGCGCCAGGAGCGACTAAAGGCAGAGGTTCATTTGGGTTTGCTAATACCTTTAGTAAAACACGTCCCGTATCTCGACCTTGCGTTTCACCACTTTGAATCACACCGCCTATCGCCCCAAACCCTAGCCCCAAATCGTGCACCATATACAGTGGCATTTGGGTTTTAATGTTCAATTGTCGCCAGTCTTCAACGCTACTCACGTTACCTTTAGCATCGCGATAATAGGCCCAAAAGAGTAAGCTCTGATCTAGATCGGTTCGCTGAGAAAACGCAATTAACTCTTGGTAAGAATCAGGAACATAGTGCTCCACCAAATTAGAAAAGTTGGGGTGAGCCTCAATAGAACGATCGATTTGTGAGCGGATAGCCTCACCCGTTACGGAATGGTCGGTAACAATGTATATCTTCTTTACGTTTGTTTGAAGGCGCTTAATTAGCTCAATATTACCCAGCAAATCAATATCTTCAGTAATGCCTGTCGCGTTCAAACCTTCAATCATTTCAGGGGAGAAATTGTTGATGCCACCAAAGATTACTGGCGTATCTTTGAGATCGGGCGCAAGGCGCTTCATTAAATTAAGGGCGTTATTGTCACTCACTACAACCGCTGCAAATTCTTCATGCATCAACTTGGTGTGATAAAGCTGATAAACGCGCTCTAAATATTCTGGATTTTGAGTACGTTTACTATCTAAATAAACAACTCGATACGATAACCCATCGCGGTCCAGCTCTTCTGATAATCCTTTATGGAAATCATCAGTCCAGAAAAAACCTTGATGATAAGAGTGAATAACCAACACATCTTTTGTTTGAGCTGAAACGAAAACACTCCAACACATAACTATCAAAAACAACGAAAATCGCACTGAATTCACCCTAACACTATAGTTGCTGCTAATATTATCACCCTTGGCTATGATGTGTACTAAAGCCGGTATGTTTTTTATTCACCCTAAGGATTATGCATGTCCACAACTACAGCTCGTCTGGATGATCTAGACCGTGCCATTCTCAAAACCTTGATGGAAGATGCGCGCACACCTTATGCTGAAATGGCAAAGAAATTTGATGTCAGCCCCGCGACGATTCACGTTCGTATCGAAAAAATGAGATCGGCAGACATCATTGAACGAACCGAGGTTGTGGTAAACACCAAGAAGCTTGGTTACGACGTGTGTTGTTTTATTGGTATCAACCTCAATGCAGCCCGTGATTACCATTCAGCCATTGCCAAGCTTAATGCATTAGATGAAGTGGTTGAGGCTTACTACACCACTGGCGCCTACAACATTTTCGTTAAACTGATGTGTAAATCAATCGAAGAGTTGCAGTTCGTACTGATTGATAAATTGCAGGCGATTGACGAGGTTCAATCAACTGAGACATTGATTTCATTGCAGAACCCTATCAACCGCAATGTAAATCCATAGTCATTTGATAAATCGATACAAAAAGAGCCTCACAAGGAGTAATGCCGATCAGTTAGAA
>NZ_JBFRQW010000059.1:0-9673 GCF_041472735.1 Vibrio sp. 10N.261.46.E11 | reverse complement strand
GCTTAACTTACAAGCATTACAGCATTGCTGGCCTATTTCGTTATGGTTTAGTTATTCACTTCTAATCACTAGCGCTTCTCAATTGAGCGTTAACCGTGAGTCATAACATTCTGCTGTACTAGCGCATCCAGAATATCCGAGGGCATGGTGCCATTTAACGTCAGCTGAGGCGCAAGATCTTCAACCACAATCACTTGCTCTGTTGTGCCTAAACCATCAGGGTTGATCGTAAGTTCAATATCATCCCCTTCAACTTTCGCGTCTATGTGTTGCAACAGTGTTGTTATATCTGGTGAGGCACTTTTCAGCTCAGGTAACACTTCTCTTAGATCGAGTTGATCTCCTTCAGATAGGCTAAAGTCGGTAATGGTATCTTCGACACCATCTTCGATGTTGAACCATACAAACGAATCCATACCGTCGCCACCAGTCAGAATATCGGAACCGCCACCACCAATCAGCGTATCGTTACCATCACCGCCAACTAACGTATCGTCACCCGAACCTCCTTCCAGACGATCATTTCCAGATCCCGCTGTCAGGTCGATATTGCCAGCCCCTGCCAATAACTGAACATCGTCGGTTTCTGTAGCTAAATCGATATCAACACCGTTAGACACAATGTTCAAGTTGAGGTCTATCGAAGCCGATGTTGCGGTATCACTGTTATCTAGCTCTTCTGAAACCGCCTCCACTTTGAGTGTGTAGCTTCCCGGCGTATCAGAAAGCCCGACCACTTTCACAGTGTCAATCGCATCCGCCGTGGCAATCCAAACTCCACCACCGACATCAGTCACTGAACCCACATCACTCGTAATTTGAGCACCAACAGGCACATCACTGATACGTAGCGTTAGCTCTTCCGTAATATCGGTCAAGGCAGCAATAATACCAACCAAAGGAACGCCGCTAGCGCTTACTGACTGGCTCGCCGTGATATTTCTGACGTAGTTAGACGCAGTATCAATCGACAAGGTCGGCGCATTCGCCACAGGAGTCACTGCTATATCATAGATAACTGGCGTGGTTTCAATGACGATACCAGAAGGGTTTCCGCTATCTTTCGCGATGACTTCCAAGCCAATGCTATTGGTTGGAGACAGGCTCGCATCCAGATAAACACCCGCAGGGCTAGTCGGTGTGTCAATTAATGCATTTAGGTCGCTCAACGTACCTACTAAGATAACCGAACCTGTGTTGTTGCCATTCACCATCACAGTTGTCACGGCAGGCAGCGACACATTTAACGTTCCGTAATCCACCGTCAAAGTGACCGTCATCAAGTCATTAGAAAATGAATCAACATAATCAGGATCACTGACATTGATGCCACTCAGCAGCTGACCCGATTCTTCATCAATAAAATCAGTGACATTGTCACCATTAACAACAGGTGTATCGTTAACACCTTGTACCACAACGCTGATTTCCGCGGTATCCGTTAAGAAATCATTTGAGCCATTGGTTGTACCGTTATCTTCTACGGTATAGGTGAATGTAACATCGCCATTGTAATCATCATCTGCCGTGAATACCCAGTATGGGCCATTAATCGAATTGTCATCCGCCCCACCAACGTTCTCAAACTTCTGAATTTGCCCCTGACCTTGATCGATTTCGACCTTAGTTACCGTAATGGCATGCCCCTCAGGGTCTGTCGTCGCTGTAATCAGGTCTTCAGCTTTGATGGTTAGCTGACCTTCTTCAAGCATAGTGCCCAAATCAATATCGGTTGCCACTGGTTTGTCGTTCACTTCCGTCACTTTAATAGTGAAGGTAGTTTGATTCGTTTGAGCGGTATTCGAATCACCCGCGTCAATCAAACCGTTGTTACCACCGTCATCGATCGTAGCATTAATGGTCACTAACCCACCCTGATTGAGGTAGTTCTGATCCGGGTCCGGTTTGAACGTAACCTCACCATTAGTTAGAGCTGCGTTTATGTCGGCTTCTTTACCCGTCATTACAAGTGAGCCATCAGGCTGCAATACAAATGTCACACCGTTGGATTGAGAGCTTGGGAGTACAAACTCGCCCTGCGCACCCGGCAGTGTTTGGTCAACTTTCAGCGTCAGTACATACGGAGCATCTGGATTATCAAAGTTAGCGTCGATATCGTAGATACTAAAGTTGTTAATCGCGACACCAGTAGAGTCTTCTGTCGTTTCCAAGTTAGTCACATTGACAAAGATCGGTTGATCGTTGATCGGATCAATCACTAAATCAACATTGAAACTCGTTGGTGTGCCTAAATGCTCCGTGTTATCAGCATCTGTATCCACAGAACGAACGGTAATCTGCAGTGGACCATTAATACCCAAAGCATTGCCTGTATCACTATTATGTTCTCCAGAGTTGAATACGATCTTGTCTAGCGACTGAGCTGGAACATCGAGAGTCCAGAGCTGTGTAGTTGGGTCATAACTACCCAAGGTCGTTCCGTCAGGATAGTAGATAGAAGCATCTTGAGGAACACCTGCCACTTCGACTCGAAGGGTTTCAGGTGCATTTTCGGTATACGTTCCGCTTCCTGTAGCCGACAACTCTTTATCTAAAATAGTCGCATTGATTTCGATATCAATATTCTGCCCTTCGTTACCTGTTACAGAGTCCGTAGGGTTGGTATCAACATCGTCACCAACAGGCACCACATGCAGTTTGAAGCTTGGTAAGTTTGCAGCCGCAGTTGGTACGCCAAGTAGCGACTCTTGAGTGAACACTTCAACACCAAACTCAGCAGTACCACTGAAGTTTTTAGGCGGTAAAATCGAAATTTCACTTAAGTCGAATGAAAGCCCAGAAGCTTGAGGCAATTGAACACTCCACTCACCGCCACCGTTGTTTTTCACAGTGTAAGCCGAGCCAGCATCTACACGCATCTGGAAGCCATCAGGGACATCGGTGAACTTAATCGATACAAACTGTTCTGATCCATCAAGATCAGTCAGTGCAATCGATACAGGTCCTGTACCTGACAAGGAAATAAGCTGGTCTTCGTTGCCGGTAATCTCGATTACATCAGGATCACTACCCGGCCCAGAGACAAGTACATCATCAACAACCGGAACAACATCAAAACGAACACTTGTATTGAAGGTATCGGAGTCGGTTGCCGTACCTACCGGAAAAGCAGAATCATTGTAGGTTGCGGTATCTGTAACTGTACCACTTACATTAATCTGCACTTGGTTAATATCATTTCCAGTTGGGTAGTTTTCTATCGCCCTAAAGAGGACATTATCGAGCGCCCCCGCCGCGATTTCAGCTTGATTAAACGTGACTGAGGTACCAAGTGAGGTGCCCGAATTGTCATAGAATGCTCCTATCGAAGGGTCATCCAACGTCAAAGTAATCGATGTAAACGCCTCTTGACCCCCTTCGACGCCTGATACCTGATCCGAAATAGTCGAATTGAAGTCGAGTTGAATGTAGGTGTCTTCGTAACCCACCGGATCTTGTCCAGCCTGACCGTCGTTATCGACTGGGTTAAAGGCATCATCAAGCGAACCTACGACATTCACCTCAATCGTAGGGTCCGTCTCTGCATCTGGCGCGACTTTGATGACGACGTCGGTAACTAACGTTTTCTCATCACCTGAGAGCGTATCTTTAGTCACAATTGTCAGTGGCAATCTAAAGTCACCAGAGTAGTCTGCCGGCAAGTTAAGTAACAGCCCAGAGAAATCTGTTGGGACGCCCTGTTCAACGGTTGTTTCAAATACATATTTTCCATTAACGAAATCGACTTCACTACTGCCCGCCAAGCTGATCGGGAAATTACCGCCTGGGTTAATGGTCACGGAGTCATCAATGATAATGGTCACTTGATCTACCGAAGCATCTTCTCCAGAGAAAGCGAGCACACCATTTAGTGCTGCACCTAAATCAAGTTGCGTATCTTCGATAGCGTCGACAACACTATTGGCATCCATTGTAATGTTAGCTGCGACCTCACCTCCCCCGACAAGTACTTCTGGGAATGATAATGTCACTTCGCCTTCCCGCACAACGGCAGGTGACGACTCTACTTCAACGCCATCACCGCGATCGACCACGGTACTAAAGATAGTCATCTTGATGTCATTGAATACGTCTGGAAGATTAGAAATAGGATGAAAACCAAGACCATTAGGTGCACTGATGCTAAACAGGTCCTCATTGGTCACAACCCAACGACCATCGCCTTCATAAGCCGCGCCAATAACGAGTAATTGATTCAATACATCATCTGATAATGGAGTCTTATTCGTGTCATTGTTCGTTAATTGAATAACCAGTTGGTCCACTTCCTCAATAGCAGACGATGCATCGGTTTCTTGGTATCTAATAACAAATTCATCCAAAGCCAATGGGTTATCGCTATTAGTTGTAAACTTAAGTATACCTGTAAGAGGGTCCGCGCTCACTGCTGCCAAAGAGCCCGTTCCTGCCACATCGTCAACGATAAGTTTGTTATCGATACCATCATCAGGCTCAACGACGGGTCTTACGACAACATTGACCGTACCTGTAATCGTCGCAGTCGCAATGCCCTCACCTGGGTCAGAAGAGTCCACATATTCGTGATCACGCTCCTCAACGTCTACCTCTGTCGTCAATGTAAAATCAACGCTAGAGTCAGTTGGCGGAGTCATTTGAATAAAGTTATTCGCTAGTGCAATTTGGGTAAATTGTTCCGGCGTTTGATTCGCGTCTTTAGGGGTAATCGTTAACGTACCAGCACCATCATTCACAACAGTCACATCACCATTTACGGTGGGTGTGACACCCGGTGGAATACCGGAAATCTTAATTGAAGTGAAATGCTCATCAGAATCAATATAGTCTGTGCCTTCAGGGTGCCAATCGATGTTGATAGCAGTATCTTCGTTTCCGTTTGTAACGTTGTTGTAGGTTGCTGAGGTATCGATGATAGGCTCAACCAACACTCGAATTTCTTGATCAAAAGAAAGCGTGTGACCGTCGTTTTCCGTTACGATGACTTTGCCTTGAATATGAATATTCTCGGTTGAAGAGTCGACAGGTCGAATACGAATACCTGAAGTTATACCCGCCTCAGTAATGTTTGCTTCATAGATAGGTTTCGATAAATCAGAACTGCCTCCCGGCCCAGTTTCGTAACCGACAAAGTTAAGATCAATAACTGTACCGTCACCATCTTCGATGATAACACCATCAGGTATACCAGAGAGGATAACAGTGATAGCTTCTGAGCCGTCTCCAGATAGAGGAGCATCATTTGGGTTATCTGGCTTTCTTTCGCCCGACAGTACAGTGAAATCAAGCAGAGCAAAGCTGTCGCCGTTTTGACTCTCTTGAATCGTCGTTTGAACGCCGCTTGCAGTACCATCTGTAATTGCGGTCCAATCGGTGCCATTCGTTCCCCCATAAGGAATATCGGCAACACCTTTGACTTCAACATTAACCGTCTTAGTACCGAGTATTTCTACATCGACTTGTTGAGGGTTGGTGGATAGGTTCGCTGTGTCCTTCACTACACCTGTCACATCAAAAGTGAAATCCACATTGCTGTGTTTAGTTGGAACCACCTCAACATTAGCCAAATCGGAATACGCTATTTCGTGGTAATTGGTACCACTGACAATAGGAACCACCGTGGTTGTACCTACAAAGTAAAGCACTGCGCCTTCTGTAATATTGCTGATACGAACAAACAGTTCTTCAGAGCCATCCGTATCGACCGACCCTGTCATGGTGATGACTTCGTCTAGCGTGAATGCATCTTTATTACCCAAAGGCCCAAGGTAGTCGGGATTATCAATATTGTCTTCGTTGATTTGAATACGATTAACACTGAATTTTCCAGGGTCAGCGTCAGCAGTGACATCAATAATTATGTTTTGCTCTATAGAACGAGCCTCAGTTTTATCGTTTGCTCCGCCGTTGGTAGTATCTTCATAAGGATTCAGCGTTTCCTCTGTAACCGCTATTGCTTCGAACTCTATCTGACCCGAGAAATTATCAATAGGGTTAACCACGGTGGTGTTAATGTCTTCTGCCGCTATTTTATATACACCATCCGCCGTCAGCGTAAGCACGTTACCACTTGCATCAAGAAGCTCAAACTTACCATCCCCTTGGACAACTTTTAGCTCATAGGTAATCGTTTCAGTTTGGCTACTATCTTGTGATACTGCGTTTAACTGCAACGTGACGTTATCTTCATCTTCGTTGACTTGGTACTGATAAGTGCTATTACCATCATCCCAAGTAGCAATATCCGCTACCGCTTCAATCTCGATTCTGAAGTTTGAGTTAATGGTGTGATCTAGCGTGCCATCATTATCAATTTGCAGTGCATAGTTGATGCGTACCCCGTTGTCATTTGAACCAAAGTTTTGGTCAGGGACAAAGAACAGGTTATCGATAGTCGCAATAGTTTGTCTTACTTCATTTGGGTTTGGAGCAAAACTTTGTTGCATTTGAGGGGGGCCAAATAATATTTGACCATTAGGTTCAGCCGTTAACTTGTGATATTCGCCGTTCTCAAAGTAATAGAATGTACCTCTATGATTACTGTTCTTAATCGTTAGTTGACCTATAGACTCGTTGTTATCTTGGTCATACAAGTTAACTTGCAGTGAAACTTGAGCTGGCGCATTAGGTAAACCATTCTGATTATCTTGAACATTCTCAAAAGTCGGCTCATCACCATTAGCATAAGGTATCGTTGAATCCCTACCCGCATCCTCGAAAGTGGTCACTTTCAGCGCAATTCTCGACGAATTCCTATCGGTAATTGTGATATCCAATGGCGTCGATGACGTATCTGAATCGCCATCCTTCGCTGTTACATTAATAGAGAAATTAATTTCATCACCAACATGCTCTAAGTAATTATTGGCTCTAAACTCTATCTCACCATTTGAGTTTATTTTCAGTCGACCCAGCTCTCGAGGATCAACAGCGCCATTGATCTGCTCATATACTCGTACCTCTTGAGTACCACTAATTAAATCGAAGTCACTACTGTAAGACCCACTGTTCCCTGAACGGAAAACAATTCCACTTCCGTCAAATGCTTCAATTTTGCTCAGTACCGCGCCGTCGGCACCGACATCTGTAGCCTCAGCAAACATATCGACTATAGAGCCGCGATAACCCTGACCTTCAACACGAGTAATCGATTGTGTTGTCACTAATGGAATATCATCAGTGACTGTTATTTTGAGATCTATCGCATTCGATTGGTCTTGATCAAAATCTTCAGCAACGATTGAGAAATCAAGATCTATCGCGTTCTCGTTTGCACCGTCAGGATGCTTCAGTGGCTTAAACAATTCAAACTGATAACTGTTATCCGATGTATCAAAAACAATCTCAAACACGGCTTCATTACTCGTCACCGTTTGAGCAACGTATGTGAATGTTGTGCCGTTTTGTGAAACAGCTAGCCACTCTAAGCTTTCTCCATCGGAGGTTAAACCGCTCAAGACTAAATCTTCGTCAACCAGTTCATACTTCACAACGCCATCGGCACCTTCATCGACGGTGAATAGTCCATTGATAATGGTGTCTTCAGATTGATCCGAACCTATCCCTGAAAGATCGTCTTCATCGACAACCGTTTCGCCAGTCGGCGGCGTCATTTCCGGAACATCATCAATGACTTGAATTGGTAATTGATACTGGTTGGAATCATCGCCATCACCGTCTACCGCCACAACATCAAATGGTATGGTTAGGTTGTTCGGCGTAGTAGCGTGGTTTAGAGGGCCAAGCAAGGTAAATGTGTATGACCCATCGTTACCCAGTGCAAGCGTAAAAATCGGAGTCCCGCTTGTGGTCGCACCTTGGTAGGTGGTTGTGTCCGCAGCCCCAGTGACCTCAGTGATCGAAATCGCTTCGTTGCCTGATGTCAGAGTTGTTTCTAGATTGGCTACGTTCCGCAGTTCGTAAACCTCAACTTGGTCTGCACCTTCTGTGGTCACAAACGAGCCTGTCGCTTGAGCTACAACAGATCCTAAATCATCCTCATCAACGACAAACGTGCTCGTGACTGTCGTATCCGTAATGACGGGTACATCATCAGTAATGGTCACCGTAAGAGGCTTAATTGCTGAATCCGTATCGTCTTTGTCGACAGCGATAACTGGCAAGGTGAAGATTTGATCGTTATTACCCTGTACTGGCAAGTGATCTAACTCTTCCAACAAGGTGAATGTGTACTCTCCTAAAACCAAGCTACTAAAGGTGATGGTAAAGATGTCTGTTTGAACACCTCCACTTTCCACGAAACCAGTATAATTTCCACTGTTGGTAGGATCTTCTTTGAGCTGAACAACCAAGCCATCCGCTTTGAGATCGCCAGATGTGTTGAACTGAGTGGTATCAATACGGAAGTGGCTCACATCATCACTTCCTGCTGTGAAAGTAATGGTTTCAGTTTGGCTCACAGGTAAGCCCGGTGAAGAGCCGTCGACCAAGTTCGCTTCTTCCAATGCAACCATTGGTACTGTGTCTATTACTGGTGCATCACCATCTACAATAGTTAGCTTCACTGTAGAAGTGACAATATCACCATCTTTATCTTCCGAGGTCACCGTAATGATCTTAACGATATCACCACCGGAATGATTCAGGTTTCGAACCGGCTCAAAACGTATCTCACCTTCCGTTGTAATAAATAGTGAACCCTCACCAATAAAATCAAATCTTTGTTCGCCACTCACACTAGGGCTAAGGTTTTGCGCAGTGTTGCCATCGTAAACAAATGAGGTAATTTTCGCTCCGTCTGCACTTTGATTTGGCATTGCATCAAATGTATTGGATGTTTCGACAACACCCGCGGGCTCTCGACTGGTGATTGCGCCATCTTGCATAAGCTGCACATCATCACCAATGGTCACACTCAGCTGAGACACTAATGAATCATCACCGTCGCGGTCTACCGCAAATACAGGCAGTTCAAATCTCAGGTCGTTCTTCGCTTGGCCATCAGCATGATCTAATGCTTCAAGTAGAGTAAAGGTGTACTCACCCACCGTGCTGGTAGAAAAGCTAATCGTAAAGACAGGAACTTCTGGGTTGGCTCCGTCTTTCACAAAGCCAATGTACCCCCCAGTTGTGTTGGGGTCCGCTTTAAGCTCAACGACTAACCCATTCGATTTGAGCGTGTCGTTGGTATTAAACAGGCTTGGCTCAATACGGAAACTGGTCACATTATCGCTTTGATTGGTAAAGGTGATCGTCTCTGTTTGGCTCACCGGCGCGTTGCTTGCTGTTGAGCCATCGGCTAGATTAGATTCCGATAGCGTGACACTTGGGATCGCATCAATCGTTGGAATATCACCATCGGTGATGGTCAAAGTCACGGTGGATGTCACTGGATCTTTATCAAAGTCACTTGACGTCACCACGATGGTCTTAACGATATTTTCGCTGTTCGTATGATCCAAATTACGATTGGGTTCAAAACGCACTTCACCTTGAAGGGTGATGACTAACGTCCCTTCCGTGAAACCAAACCGCTGCTCACCAGTATCGGTTTGAACCAATGTTCTAAGTTGTCCGTCATAAACGAACTGGGTAATGGTCGCGCCATCAGCACTTTGAACAGGCATCACATCGACAGTGCCTGTCGTAACAACACCGGCAGCTAAATCTGCAACCGTTGGTTCCGTAATGCTCAGCGTTTGATTTTGCATGCCTT
>NZ_JBFRQW010000058.1:0-8013 GCF_041472735.1 Vibrio sp. 10N.261.46.E11 | reverse complement strand
CTTAAGTGAACGGCATTACTGCACAGTGGCAGCCTTTCTATCAAACAAAGCGAATTAGATTAAACCGAGAATGGGTACTTAATCGCTTCGTGGCATTCGTAACCTTCAACCCAAAAGTCATCCATCGTTACCCACGTTTCCAAATCTTCTAAAGACTTAATTTCAGGATTGATATGGAATGTTGGGCCAGCCAGAGGCTCACGCTTCAGCTGAATATCACGCATTGGCGCTAATTGGTCTTCATAAATATGAGCATTCACAAGCTTGTGGTAAGCCACACCCGGTTTCTTGCCAGTGATTTGCGCCATAATAGCCAAGAACACATACACTTGAACCATATTGAAGTTCAGGCCCAGCGGCACGTCACAAGAGCGTTGAGTGCTGTTTAGGTACAGAGTATCACCAAGTAGAGAGAAGTGGTGGCTGTACATACACGGACGCAAGCAGCCCATGTGGAACTCGCCAGGGTTGTAGAAGTTTAAAATTTCACCACGGTCATCGATACCGTTCGTTAAATCATCCACAATCTTCTTCAGTTGGTCTATATGACCTCCATCAGGCTTCGCCCATGCTCGCCCTTGAACACCATAAACACGGCCCATATCATCTTCACCCTTACGGTAAGGATTGTTCAGCCATGCTTCGTTCAAGTTAGAGTTCGCGTCCCAAGTTTTAGTACCTAATTTGCGAAAGTCTTCAGCATTGTCGTAACCACGGATGTAGCCAAGCAGTTCAGCAACCGCCGCTTTCCAGAAACTTTTGCGCGTTGTTACTAAAGGGAACTGGTTATTGCCAACATCATATTCCAGGTCAGCATTGATCACGGTTAGGCAGCGTTTGCCTGTGCGTTCATTTTCAATCCAAGTACCGTCATCAACGATACGCTGACAGAGATCTAAATACTGTTTCACACCAATTCCTTACTTCGTTTGTTGTGGTAATTCGTCTTTGTAGTGACCGCGTTTGTATGCCCAAACCATCATTAGCACACCGATGATAACCATTGGCAGTGACAGGATTTGTCCCATAGAGATAAATCCACCGAACAAGCCTAGGTGAGCATCTGGTTCACGTACGTATTCTACTAAGAAACGGAATGTACCATATCCTGCTAGGAATAATCCTGATACAGAACCAAGAGGACGCGGCTTTTTGATAAACCAGTTCAAGATGAAGAATAGAACAATGCCTTCAAGCGCCATTTCATAAAGCTGAGATGGGTGACGAGGAAGTGGACCACCATTCGGGAATACGATTGCCCATGGCACATCAGTCACACGGCCCCATAGCTCGCTGTTCATGAAGTTACCTAAACGGCCCATGCCTAAACCAAATGGTACCAATGGCGCAATCATGTCTGCCACACCAAAGAAGGTTCGACCATTCTTTTTGGCATACCAAAACATTGCAGTAATTACACCAATCAAGCCACCATGGAAAGACATACCACCAGTCCATACCTTAAAGAGGTAAAGTGGGTCTGCTAGGAAAAGGTCGAAGTTGTAGAAAAGTACGTAGCCAATACGACCACCAAGAACCACACCTAGAAAACCAGCAAACAGTAAGTCTGATACTTGCTCACGAGTCCAACCACTACCTGGCTGATCAGCTCGGCGATTTGCTAACCAAAGAGCAAACATAAAACCAACAAGGTACATTAAGCCGTACCAACGAACTGAGATTGGTCCTAGTTCAATAAGAACAGGATCGATATTTGGGAATTCGATAAAACCCTGAGACATACTTGGCTCTCTATCTAAATTGATCAACGGTTAGCTCAATAACTAACAGAAAAGACACTACAGCAGCATTGTCGCTGCTATAAACATTAAAAATACCGCAAAGAATTTCTTTAACACAGGGGTTGGCAATTGAGTAGCCAGCTTCGCACCCACTCGAGTAGTTAGGACTGAAGTACAAGATATCGCAATCAAAGCAGGAAGATAAACATAACCCAAGCTAAATGCAGGCAGATCATCGACAGAAGAACCATGCCATATGAAACCGAGCATTCCCGAGATCGCAATAACACAACCACACACCGAAGATGAGCCAACCGCTTTACGCATTTCCACACCGTGACGGTTAAGGAAAGGCACCGATAAAGACCCACCACCAATACCCGCTAAGCTTGATACCAAACCAATACTGCCGCCACATAACATGGTTTTAGCTGAACCCGGCATCGATTTTTTGCTCTTAGAGCGAATCGACAACAGCATTTGCAACGCCAATACCAAGACAATCACACCAAAGACTTTTGGTAAGTATTGAGCTGGAATTACATCGGCCACGAAAGAACCGAGGAAGCCGCCTATAACGACACCCGGCATCAACCACTTAACGACAAATATCTCTACGTTACCTAATTTTAAATGGTTAATCGCAGACGATCCCGACGTAACAATGATGGTTGATAGCGAAGTAGCCAATGCCATTTGCATCGCAAACTCTTGGGGGATACCCGCTTTAGGAAGCAAAAACAGTAAGGCAGGAACCACCAGCAAACCACCACCAATGCCTAGCAAGCCTGCTAAAACACCAACAATAGCACCAAGGCCTGCTAACAAGCCTATTAGTTCATATGACACGTTAAATCCTATTTTTTACCTGCTCGAATGAAGCCTGTAAACTCACGCTCTTCGAAATAGTTCAGCATCATACTATAGATGTCACTACCATACGGTTTTGAAAGTGCCTTATTTGCCAAATCCTGTAATTCAGCCAAGTTCGATTGACGAATCAAATATTTAGTTCTTGCGACATTCGAGGTATTCATACTTAACGTCTCATACCCTAATCCAATCAATAGTAGCGCGCCCATTGGATCACCCGCGAGCTCGCCACAAATACACACCGGTAATTGATATTGCTTACAAGTATCATGAATTTGTTTTAATGCCATGATCACTGCAGGGTGCATGGATTCATAGACATCGGATACTCGTGAATTGTTCCGATCAACCGCCAATAAATATTGGGTTAAATCGTTGGTACCGACTGAAACAAAGTCGACCTTATCCGCTATCAACGGCAGTATATAAAGCATGGATGGCACTTCAATCATGATGCCTACGCGAGGCATACGAACTCGGTTATCAAGCTCGTGCACTTCATCGTAAGCCTGTTCAATAAGCTGAACCGCATCATCCAGCTCCTGCGCACCTGAAATCATCGGTAGCAAAATGCTCAAGTTATGACTATCACAGCTCGCACGCAACATGGCGCGTAGTTGAATAATAAAGATATCTGGGTGATCAAGTGTAAAACGAATACCACGCCAGCCAAGGAATGGATTATCTTCTTCGATTGGGAAATAAGGTAACGCCTTATCCCCACCAATATCCAAGGTTCGCATCACCACTTGCTTCTCTGGGTAGCTCGCGAGTACAGAACGGTATTGCTTGAATTGTTCGTCCTCTGACGGAAACCTCTGCTGTAACAAGAAAGAAATTTCGGTTCGATACAGCCCCACCCCATCAACGCCTTGGTTGATAGCGATGTTAGTATCTGCACTCAAACCCGCATTAAGCAGAATCTCGACTTGCTTGTCGTCTTTCGTTTTTGCCGGTAAGTACAGTTCTCGATTGACCATAGAGGAGAGCTCACTCTCTTCTAGAATCAGCCCCCGATACTCTTTGAGCAGGTTTTTAGTCGGCTCAATAAAAATCTCACCGCTATACCCGTCAACAATCGCTTGCTTACCATTAGCTTGAGCTAGATTTAGGTTAACCCCCATAACAGAAGGAATACCCAAAGCTCGAGATAAAATCGCTGCGTGTGAGTTCGCCGCCCCTTCCAAGGAAATAACCGCTAATAGTTTTTCTTTAGGAATAGACGCTAATACAGAGGCCGTTAACTCACGAACCACCAAAATAATCGGTTTATCTAACGTGCGAAGTTCATGTTCAGAGTTGTGTAGGAAATAGAGCAGTCTTTGACCAAGCTCTCGGACGTCTTGCGCTCTCTCCCGAAGGTACACATCTGACATACGAGCAAAACGGTTAGAGTAACTCTCAACAACCTGTCTTAATGCCCAATCGGCTTTGTCACCTTTCTGAATTTGGCTCTTGAGATCCTTACGTAACATGGGATCGTTGAGTAAGTGAGTAAACAGATCAAAGATCGCCAACGCGTCTTTATTGATTTCACTGTCTAAACGCTTTCGCATTCGCTTAAAATCATTGAGAGCATTTTCGACAGCGACTGCCAACAGCTCATGCTCTCTTTCAACATTGAGCGTCGATGCTGGGTAAACATCGGTTAATTCAGGTTGGGTGTTGTCCCACCATAAATCACCGATAGCGACACCGGATGAAGCAGCAATACCTTTAATCGCAGGCAGCTTTTGTTGCTCAAGAAGCCAATGGCCTTGAGTTTGGGCATGCGCCACAATAACCGCAAGTTGTGCAGAAAGTGTAACAAGGAAGGATTCTTCCATCTCACTGAATAAACGGGGGGACTTCTGTTGAATGACCAATACGCCAAGCACTTGCTTGCGATAGATAATCGGAGTGCCGAGAAAAGCGTGATAAACCTTTTCTCCAAGCTCTGGAAAAAACTTATACGCGGGATGAGCAGACGCTTGCGCAAGGTTGATAGGTTCAGCACTTCTTTTAACCAGGCCAACCAGACCTTCGTCAAAACCAATGTGAATGCTATTACCTTGGAAGATCAGGCCTTGAGTTGCCATCAACTCAAGGCGCTGCATATCATTATTTGCCAAATACACGGTGCAACATTCCGTCTGCATCGCGCTGCATGTCTCTTTAACCAAAATATCAAGAGCCGTCGACACATCTTCAACTCTTGATACGTGTTCAACTATTTCCCTTAGTTGGCTGAGCATGCTTAACCTCTACGCAATTTGCGCTTTCCTTTTGTTTTTCGCTCTTTAAACGGCATTGCTAAAGATGCGAATTCTTTCATCGCTCGACGGTAAACATCTCGCTTGAAAGATACAACTTGTCGAACTGGGTACCAGTAACTCACCCAACGCCAACCATCAAATTCAGGTGTGCTTCCACGCTGCATATTGATATGCGATTCATCGCAATCTAAGCGTAAAAGAAACCACTTCTGTTTTTGTCCAATACAGACAGGTTTAGAATCCCACCGAACCAGTCGTTTGGGCAGCTTATAGCGTAACCAATGACGACTTGTCGCGACGATCTTTACATCCTTTTTAGTAAGGCCAACCTCTTCATACAACTCGCGGTACATTGCCTGTTCCGGAGTCTCACCTTCATCGATTCCCCCTTGAGGGAATTGCCATGAATGTTGCCCGTATCGTTTAGCCCAGAAGACCTGACCATGGTTGTTACAGATTACAATACCAACATTTAATCGGTAACCATCGCCATCTATCACTGGCCAACCTCTATCTAAATTTTTAATTACACTGATTTTTCCACATATCCCCAATCGGAGCAAACTTAGTGACGTGACAAGCGCTATATTTATGAATAATAACTACGAATATGGATAAGTTTTGCTCAAATCTTAGTTACCCACACAAGAGTGAGACATAGACCACATTTATTCACCTTTTCTGTGAATAACTATGTGAAGAATTACCCGCAATCGTTTTTTTTAATCCATAGATTCATCAGAACCAAAAACAAAAAACCACCCACCACCCAAAAAAATAACTAAAATTCAATTAATTAAAATAAAATCATCAATTTTAAGAACATAAAAAAAGTAAAAGATCTTTTAAAAGTCGTCCGTGGTCAAAGATCAACCACTCCGATGTTTATCCACACTAGTAAGTGAAAGATTCATTTCAAACCCTATTTAGCAAGCATTTTATCCCCTACAAACCCCTGTTTATTTATCCACTAAATTAATATTTCAATTAATTACCTTCATGTCCTGTGGATAACCATGAGTTTGATCCCTTTTCTAGCAAGGCGATCATTTCTTAACCAGTCGTCATATGGTGATAACTTCTGGTAAAATCATTTTTTTGATCATGCCTTTTATTATGAAACCAGAACCACAAACACAACAAGAGCTGTTAGACAGAGCCTATTCTATTGCAGGGATGACTTTTAAAGAGCTCGCAGATGAAGCCGAAATGGTTGTACCAAACGACCTAAAGCGAGATAAAGGCTGGGTTGGGCAGCTATTGGAGTGGCACTTGGGTGCGACTGCTGGCAGTAAACCAGAACAAGATTTTGCCAAGCTCGGTATCGAGCTCAAAAGCATCCCGATTGGCTATTCAGGGAAACCACTCGAAACCACCTTTGTTTGTGTCGCACCGCTAATGGGCGTGCAAGGCATAACTTGGGAAACCAGTCACGTTCGAAACAAGCTATCCAAAGTGTTGTGGATCCCGGTGGAGGGAGAAAGAGAGATCCCGCTGACAGAAAGGCATGTAGGATCCCCTTTATTATGGACACCTAGCCAAGCTGAAGACGAACTATTGAAAAGAGATTGGGAAGAGCTGATGGAATTGATCGTGTTAGGTAATGTTGAACAGATCACAGCAAGACACGGCGAAGCACTGCATTTGCGACCAAAAGCCGCCAACAGTCGAGTGTTAACAGAAGCTTACGGTGCAAGTGGAAAACCAATAAAGACCAAACCTCGTGGTTTCTATCTACGAACTCAATTCACCCACAGATTGCTGACAACCCATTACGCATAGAAAGCCATTACGCATAGAGGTTTTATCTAGCATAGATAGGCTAAAAGATCAGTACGTTATAAACCGTCTCAATTTAGAAGTAATTTCTCACTACAACGCTCGTTAAAAATACTCTCTAATGAGGTTTGAGCGCCAGTTCGATATCACAGTAACTCTGGCTTGGCTCACTACCAAACTCGTCATACGCGTTATGTAATCGAAGGTATGCCTTTTCAAAGCCTAGCCGGAGTAACTCCTCTTTTACTTGATCCAAGGATCCAAAGTGAAGCGGCTCGCCGTCTTGCTTCACCGGTTCTAGCTTGTGTTTGTACTCCACCGCCAGTAAATATTCAGAGATATCAGAGCAACCAATAACATACACTTTCGGTGTCTGATAAGAGTCATTGTGCTCTCCATGTAACCACATGTCTAATTGATGCTTCTGCATAGTCAGCCTCCCTTGCTCTATAAAGCTTAGCCGAACTATTTACCTTTACTAGATAACGACTTAAAAAAGCAAAAAAGAGAAGCAAGAGCTTCTCTTTTTTGGCCAGTTCTAGTTCAAAAGTTTGTACTTTAGACGCCATAACCATCACTGTGACTTATCTTAGGGGTTGAACGGTGCTATCAACCCCGCAGATTACGTCGGTATTCGCGCACTTAGGACACGACGAAGATGACGAACTCGACGTTCAATCGTGACGACTTCAGGCTCAGAAAAACCAATTGGTCGACCATCGGCTTCAAGGCCAATATCTCTCAATAAGTGAGTATTGTTCCACGGTAGATCATACGAACTACGACGAACTTTTCGTTGCCATTCACGCTCTTCACGGCGAAGATCGGCACGGATAAGGACTGTTGCTAATTTTAAATATACTGAGTGACGCATAATAACTCTCCAGTTGTGTAATAAACTGAGGAAAAATAGCGTTCTAGATAGTATGAGGGCTTCTCACTTAGCTGCTATTTTTCCGCAGCCAAATAAGGGTACGGATCTATTAGTTAGGTTTATCTTGGGTGTTTCTATCGGCCATGGCTGATGTTTGTGACATAGCAGTCACCATGTCAGAACACGGATCAAACGAAGCGCAAATATGCTGTATAAAATCGAAATGTTTCATTTGCGCCTCCAAGCTAACTAAAAAATCCAAAAAGAAATGGGTAGTAAAAGCAGACAAGTTTTTGTTAAATCGCTGCTTTCACGGTTAAAGTCTAACCAAGTGAGTATATTATTCAACCGATAATTGGTTAACATTTTAAAAACAATGCATTCACCTTAAATATCAGTTGCATATTCATTTATATATAAGATATTCACTATGATTATATAAAATCACAGCATATCTATCTTAGGGCTCTCGAGAGCAAAAACAATACAT
>NZ_JBFRQW010000057.1:1270-1844 GCF_041472735.1 Vibrio sp. 10N.261.46.E11 | reverse complement strand
ATACCAATCTGGAAAATTAACTGGTCAGATTAATCCAGTCTCTGGTGCACATTTTGGTAACTCTATCTGCACGCTCCAAGAATCGATTCCATGCAGTGCATACTTTCGACACAATATCTTGGTAGTCGGTAAAACTCTGATTGGCAAGATAGTGTTGTCTGAGCCAACTCCACACTTGTTCTATCGGGTTTAGCTCTGGTGAATATGGCGGGAGCTTGATGATACTGACATTACTGAACTGTTCTGCAATGTCATTTGTATGCCAGCCAGCACCATCCATAATGACCACTGCGTGACGACCTTTTTCGGTCACCGCGGATATCTGCTTAAGGTGCTCAACCATAATGTCCTTGTTAACCCAAGGAACGACCAGCGCCTCGCCAATACCTCTAGCGGGACATACTGAGCCAAACAAATACGCATATTCAAACTGCTGCTGTTTAACTGCTCTTGGTCTTGATCCACGTTTAGCCCAAAGTCGAGTTGTCGTGTTTTGCTGACCAAATCTTGCTTCATCTTGAAACCAGACATCGACGTTATCAAGCCCCATGTGACCGGGGATCTTAAGGATCGT
>NZ_JBFRQW010000057.1:0-558 GCF_041472735.1 Vibrio sp. 10N.261.46.E11 | reverse complement strand
GGGATCTTAAGGATCGTTTCAATTTTGAATTTTTTTAAAATCGTCTTGGATTTGCTGGGATTGACGAGGGTGCTTGGAGCGTGATGTTATCCAAGAGAAACCCATGTGATTAAGCAAATAGTAGATAGAGTCTGGGTGGTAGTGTTTACCAAACTCTTTCGCGATATAAGCATGAATATCAGTACCTGTTAACCTCCCCCCAGATGAATCTTCGGCACGTGCCTTTATAAACAGGCTTAGCTGTTCACGTTGCTGAGTATTGAGGAATGCTGGGCGACCCGTTCTTGGTTTTTCTTGTAGTCCTTCAAGCCCTTCTTCAAGGAATGTTTGTACCCATTTATTCACACTAGTTCTGCTTACCTTAAGGAACTTAGCAATTTGGGTTCGAGAGTGACCATCTTTAAAATGGGCCAATGCGAGCAATCGCATCTTCATTTGAATAGATTTTTGTTGGCTAGCAAGCTTTTTGAAATCAATGGTATCGAGGCTGTCCATAGCGTCTTTTTTCACGAAGAAGTAACAGCCTCAATTAGATCATATTTTTACTTAGATTGGTAT
>NZ_JBFRQW010000056.1:0-49423 GCF_041472735.1 Vibrio sp. 10N.261.46.E11 | reverse complement strand
AAAGCCGCGATGAACCAAAAGTTTTGCTACTTCACCGTATAGCTTCTGCCCTAAGTTATTTTAGCCGTTCAAATTATGATCATAGAGATCTGCATCCAGAGAACATACTCCTGCGTCAAGGCTACGATATGGATACCAACCCCGAACAGCCAGATCCTAGAGTTGTGATATTGGACTTGGGGAATTGCCAAGTTCAGTCTACGACTCGTTGGTATATACGAGATGACTGTGATGAAGACGCTGTAATCCAAGACAACAATAGACGATTACTAACTTCCTTTGTATCTATGCCACCCGACTTTCTTGTAGAAGGTAAGAATATCCAAAACTATGATACATGGGCATTTGGTATTTTCGCATATAACGTTTTATTTGATGAACTACCATTTGAGATAAAAGATATTAGTGACCTTACTAAGCTACTCATAAATGCATACTATCGTTCCAAATTTGCCAAAAACATACATACTCTTCCAGTATCATTACGAAAGATCTTGGAACGGATATTATCACTGGAAGGGAAAAATAGACCGCCTTTATGGGCGATAGTAAAATTACTATACTGGGTTAGAATCGAAGAACCTAAAAATGAACATCCATCAGGTTTCATTGAACAACTATTAAACAATGATGGAAATGATCCAAGACACAACCCGATAGATGAGTGCTACTAATTGAGAACAATGAAAAAACGGCAAGCAGATAATACTGCCTACCGTTTGTAATAAACTCAGTTACCTAGTTAATCAACCCATAGCCATCAACCAATTCACGATCAACTAGTTTAAAGTTTGAAAGCTCTAGATTGAGCCAATGAGTTTCAGGGATGTGTTCCATTAAAATAACTTGAATACCTCCCTTATCTTTCATTGCTTCGACATACATATCAATTTCTTTCAATGCTAGATCTAGACTGGCGATGTCATCAGAGTTCTCCAACGTATAAGGAGTACTTACCTGATCAAAAATTAAGAAATGTGCAAGCCAAGGAACAGAGTTCTCTCTCGCTACTTTATGCAGAGCCATAAAGTAAGATAAATGCAAGTACAAGTAATTGGATGCACTGCCAATATCAATCATCTTCTCGACCGCTTCCCCTTCATTCAGAACCAGATTAATAGCACGTTCTTTCTCTAAAAACACAGCTTGGCTGTTCTCATATCCTTTTAGTTTCAGTCGGCTTAAATGCAGGTTGATATACATATTAAGCTTACCCATAACAAATTCACGTTTAGACTCGATATCTTGAACATAACCACTAAGATCTTCAATTTTCTTGTCAATTTTGGAAAGCTTCTCTTTGTAATCAATTGGAATCGAGCGTTCAGAGAAAAGCTCTACTTTCACAGATAGCTTCCCCTGATATCTATATATCTCTTTAGGGGAAGATAGTACCTTGTTAGTAGCCTTAAGCTTACTTATCTTTACCTTTAGTTCGTCCAGTTCTTTCTTCAATACTTTAGCTTTAGCATTTACATCAACATATAGCGGTGACTTCTTCCTTGTTTCCCAACTGTGTTTCACTCCTGATAGCTGTTCTTCTAACGCAAGCAAAAGATCGCTTGTGTGAGTTCCCGGGAGTGTCTCACTATACCTATCAAGAATGTAATCAATCGGAAGGATAGAATCGCCACTTTCCTTTAAAAGAGATTGGTACTTGCTAAAATCTTCATTGAATCGCTTAAACTGCTGTAGTTTCCGATTTAGCTCTAACTGTTTAGATTCAAGATCTTTGAGTTTGATACCCGCCTCGCTAAATTGTTCTATATTCGATTCGGCTATCGACTTTAAACTGCTCAAAGTTTCTTTCATATCTTCGTTAGGTTTTTCGAGAAGCCCAAGAGAAATTGCTTCTTCTTCTAATTGCTCTACATCTTCCTGAAAATGAAGCTGCTTTTTCTGCATCACTTCCGAGCGTTGCTCTAAGCTTGAGCGATTCCGTTTGAGCTTCTCAAGACGTTCAGTGATAATTGCACCTTCACTATCCACAACGCCTAACGCCATACGAAATGTTCGCTCTATACGTTCGATAGTTTTTAGATCTCCAGGCCTATTATATAAATAGTCAGGTGCAACTAGTGCATTTTGATCTTGATAGCAATAGCTCAAAAAATTACGGAAAGATACTTTAGAACCAGCCTTTACGGTCCTACCACCATAGGGAACTTTCAGCTCACCATCCAAGCCAAAAGACTTATCTAGCACTTTCTTTAGCGTATCAACTTTCATATTGTTATAAGGAAGTTCTGGTATTTGGCCTTGATCTGAAAAATAAGCTTCCTTTGTCTCACCTGCATGGTAGGCAGGTCTCGCAATAGTTATATCACCATCACTTGTTTGTAATTTCAGTCCATACCACGAGGACTTATCATCAATATTATGCTTGGATATACCGTCCGCCTTCGAGGAAAGCAAACAGTAGTCAATAATATGGAGAATTGAAGACTTACCCTTGCCTGACTCACCAGTAATTACGTTAACTGAATTAGTTGATAACTCAAGGTTACGGAGATTACCATTTTTCTGCCAGATTAATATATTTTTTATTTGAATAGTCATATTTTCAATCTTAATAAAGAGTATAATTCTTCAGGTTCTGAATGTAGAAACGTTGACAAATTTTCCGATGCCAAAGCAATATCATCAAGCTTCTTACCTAAATAGTTATCCGAACTAATCGTGTCGTTTGTGGATGTCAGGACGCCATCTTCAATAGAGAACAAACCAAGCTCTATCCCCATCGAAATAGCATTTGTAGTAATTATTAGATAGTCAGTAAACTTTTCATTAAACCCAATAAAGTAATCACTTTTCGAAGTTACTAATTCTTGAGCAGATAGAACCGATGTTCCTTTTCGTTTTAGATAGTTTCTTATTTTTTTATCAAAAGCCAAAGGTATTACTAAATAGGCATTGGCTACATTTAACGAGCCAAGATAAGATAGCACTGACTGTATAGCTAACAACCCAATAGCTTCATTATTTAACACCCTATTCATTTAGTGCCACCGTAGACTTTTTTCCAATCCTTTCGCCAACCAATCCAACGCAGATCAGATAACTCCATACCTTTTCCAATAACCATCGGCTGCGCTAAGATGGAGTTAGACACAACCAAATTTGTATCTTCCAAGTTATATAAACAGTTTCTAGCAAGAGTCATGTGATCTTGCTCATTACTAATATCTTTCCCGTTATAATTCCGTTTATGTAGAGTTCGCCAAGATGAATATAACTCTTCATTTATCGCCTCATCTTCTGTCGTGCTAAATTCACCATCAGAAATCATTTTCTGAATGAACATAGATGTAGCTGCATATTCCATTGCATATACAATAACATCATCACTATCTATATTTATCTCTTCCAACTGCTTAGAAAACACACCATCTTTAGGATTGATATTATTTACATTTTTAAAACCATGGTAACTCGAAAAATCAACTTTTCTGTCTTGGGATAGTTTAACAATTCGGTCAAACTGAAATTCCTTTCTAAACATATCAAAGTCAATGTTCAGTTTATTGCCACCTTTAATTAATTCATATTTCTTTTTTCTATAGACACCAATCAAATGACAGACGACATCTAATGACTTATTATTGTCAATTGAGAAGTATTCTATTTTCCTTCTTAACCTTTCAAATATATCTGCTTCAGAAAAGATAAAAGTTATCTTATTAAAGAGATTTTCTTTTTCTTCTGATGTTAAGCTATGAATATAATCTACATACTTCTTTATCGGATTCACTGCTGCTTCTTTATCTTTACTAGCCTCTTTTTTATCTATATCTTCCTTAATCAACGAAATAGTGCCTTCGATATCCGATAAATTTATGGTTGTTTCATTTATTTTTTTAACAAAACCTTCTCTTACAGTTATTTTTTTATTAGTAAAGAAGATAAGTTGAACATCACCTTCAGGAAGGTGTTTCAGCGCATTACTCCAGTTATAAAGAGTTTTCCATAAGTCTACATCTCTATTTGTCACAGAGTCAGTATCATCCACCGAGTGCTTAACTTGGATTAATGCTTTTTCTCCACAAATTCTCTCTTGATGTACATCATCGAGAACTTCAAGCCCAACAAACTCACCTTGTTTCATATCAATAAGATATTCTAAACATACAAGATCTTGGTAATCAAAACCCAGCTGATTTTTATCAGCCGCTACCTGTTCAAAAAAATCACCTGCCATCAAAGCCTCAATAGAATCAATTCATAGGATGAGGTACGTCTATCGTACTTTCTATACAAAAAAATCATTCACATCATACTATCAAAGATGCATATTACCTATAAAAGAGCCCATAAAATCTGAGACTTATCATAAAATGTATGACACTAATAAAAAGGCGAGAAGCAGAAGTTAAAAATGTTTCTCTCTAAGGTAATTCAAACACTGAGATAAAGGTTAACATGGTATAGTTCGCACATGTGATTTTGGAACCTACAAAAGATGTACGACAAACAATTATTAGAACCAATCAATAACTTCCTAAAATGCTCAACCCCTGACTCTTGGATTGAAGAAGCTCGTAAGCCAGAAAACTTATCCGTGATTTTGCGGGATCATTTACTATGCGAATTAAAAGCTTCACAGAGTGCGGTTTTCCTGCTTAAACGCTATGTCTTAACCGAAGAAGGTAAAGAGCAGATCACTCAATTGGTTGAGCCATATGAGCACTTTGCTTACAAAGGCATTGGCAGCCTTGAAACACTCAAAGGCAAAAGCAACATTTCTAAATCAATCAAACCCAAAGATGACTGTGCCTACGGGCAGGATATGATTGATAAGATGGTTCTACTGATTAGAGAAGAGCTACACCACTTCTACCAAGTGTTAGAAATCATCGAAGAACAAGGTTTAGAGTACCGCCCAATTACAGCAAGCCGTTACGCTAAGGGAATGATTAAACATGTTCGCACTTTTGAACCAGCAGCTCTTATCGACAAGCTGATTATTGGTGCATTCATTGAAGCTCGCTCTTGTGAACGATTTGCCAAGCTTGCGCCGTTCCTTGATGAGCCAATTCAGAAATTCTACATCTCATTGCTACGCTCAGAAGCAAGACATTATCAAGACTATTTGGAACTCGCAGAGCAGATTTCAGGTGAAGATATTTCAGAACGTATAGAACACTTCGCTAATGTTGAAGCTGAATTAATTACCTCTGACGACTCAGAATTTCGCTTCCACTCTGGTACACCCAAACTGACTGCGTAGCATAAAAAAACAACAAAACAGGTAGCAATATGCACGGTGACTCTTCTAAAGGCCGAGTCGTGCATATTGCTTTTTTGCCAAAACTTGACTTTTCCAAAAATTAAATATCACCATGTTTTAATTGAAGAATTCAGGTGATAGCAGTGCATTTTGGTCAGGTTTCTATCGATTTTTTAGTAATTTCAATATTCCCAAGATTTGCGTGAACTTAAAGCAGCTCAAAGTGCTTTGTTCCTTATCCGTAAATATGCGGTAGATAAAGAAAGCGCGAAGCAACTGAATGAGTGGATTTTGCCCTACGAGCAATTTGCTTACCGTCGTATTGGAGACTTGGAGTCTCTACGTGGTAAAAGCAATGTATCAAAGCAAATTACAGCGAAAGAAGGCTGTAAGTACGGTGCTGACTTGATTGATAAAATGGTATTGCTGATCAAAGAAGAACTGCATCACTTCTACCAAGTGATGGAATTGATGGTAAAAAAAGGCGTGACTTATCAACCGATCGAGGCGGGCCGCTACGCTAAGGGTTTAATCAAGCAAGTTAAAACTTACGAGCCTGATGCTCTGGTTGATAAGCTTATTATCGGTGCATTTATTGAAGCTCGCTCTTGTGAACGCTTTGCTAAGCTGGCGCCTTTCTTAGAAGAAGACATGGAAAAGTTTTACGTATCTCTACTTCGTTCAGAAGCTCGTCACTATCAAGACTATCTTGAACTAGCGGAACAAATCGCAGGCAAAGATATCTCTGAGCGTATTGCTCATTTTGCGCAAGTTGAAGCAGAACTTATCACTTCAGAAGACAGCGACTTTAAGTTTCATAGTGGCGCTCCGGTTTAAGTTAAGCCAAACTAGCTCTGCTTCTCGCAAACAAACAAGAAGGCCAGCAATTTGCTGGCCTTCTTCATTCGTGTCGCTGTATCGCTATCTAAAAATAGACTTAAACTTAAGCTAGCGTGCCGTTGATTTCAGCAAGTACTGCTGCTGGGTCTGCTGCTTGAGTAATAGGACGACCAATAACAAGGTAGTCTGAGCCGGATTGAATCGCTTGAACTGGCGTCATGATACGCTTCTGGTCACCAACATCAGCGCCTACAGGACGAATACCTGGAGTCACTAGTTTGAACTCCTGACCAAGTGCACCTTTAAGCAAAGAAGCTTCTTGTGCAGAACATACAACACCGTCTAGGCCTGAGTTTTTAGTCAAAGACGCTAAGCGCATCACTTGTTGCTGTGGCTCTAGATCCAGACCGATACCCGCTAAGTCAGATTGCTCCATACTGGTTAGTACCGTCACACCGATTAGCAATGGACGATCTTTACCATATGGTTCCAAAATTTCACGAGAAGCCGTCATCATACGCTCGCCACCGCTCGCGTGTACGTTCACCATCCACACGCCCATTTCAGCGGCAGCACGTACCGCTTTTGAACATGTGTTCGGGATATCGTGGAACTTAAGGTCCAAAAACACAGAGAAACCACGTTTATGTAATTCACGAACAAATTCAGGGCCAAACAGAGTAAACATCTCTTTGCCAACTTTTAGGCGGCAAGATGCAGGGTCAATACGATCGACAAAGGCTAACGCATCCGCTTGGTTATCATAATCCAATGCTACAATAATTTTTTGGTCGTTCATTTCATCTCCTAACGCAGTTAACTTTCTACAAAATATTTATACCAATCAGGCCATAAATAACAGTCATAAAAATGCAGCCCGAAAGCTGCAATTAATAATTTGGTCTTAAAATGACCACAAATCTATTCACCATCAAGCCCACGAATAGGCTTGATCGTTCCCCACCCCTTACATGAAGGGCAGTGCCAATACATTGAGTGAGTTGAGAAACCACACTGACGGCATCGGTAATGAGGCTTAACTTTGAGTTGTTCACCAACCATAGATTGAAGCGTTGTTAAGCTGTCTTTGGCTCTACCTTCTTCCGCTTCCTCTAGGTGATAATCAATTAATCGATAAAAACCTTTCATGGTTGGGTTTTTAACAAGTTGCTTTGTCAGTAGCTCTTGAGCAGAGCCAACATCTTCATGGTCGGCAACGAGTTGAGCCAGCATCAACTCAGCGGAAACACCGGCTTTCTTCTGAATACACGCTTTAAGGAACTCGACCAACTGCGCTTCTTGTCCAAGTTTGTGGTAACACTCAGCAAGCGTTGGCAGGACTTCACTAATGAAGTCGATATCTTGCTCGAGAACTGACTCTAAATAAGTAATTGTCTTGTGATAATCTTCATTGGCTAAATGGAATTTTCCTAAAGCAATACTGGCTCGAACGCATTTAGGGTCTTCTGAAAGGGCCTTCTTGAAGTGCTGAAGCGCTTTGGGGCGGTTGCCGTCGGCTTGTTCTTGCATCGCAAGCTCACACCAGAAGTGTGCAACCATCGCACGCGTCTTCATTTTCTTCTTGCTCAGCTTAACTAAGATATTCCCGTAATGAATCGCTTTATTCCACTCACGCGTTTGCTGATAAATGGCAACCAACTGCTGTAAAGCGCCTTCTTTATGGTCAGGCTCTTCTACAAGCTGTTCGAAAATTTTCTCTGCGCGATCAAGAAAGCCTGAGACCGTATAGTCTTTAGCTAATTGTTGCAATGCGAGGTTTTTTTGATCTAGGGTAAGCCCAGACCGAGAGATAAGATTTTGGTGAATACGAATAGCGCGGTCGACTTCGCCTCTTGAGCGGAACAAGTTGCCCAAAGCCAAGTGAGTATCGATGGTTTCATTGTCTACTTGAAGTAACTCAATGAAGTGATCAACCGCTTTGTCAGATTGGTCTGACAGTAATAGGTTCAAACCCGTCACGTATTGGCGGGAGATCTGGTGTGATTGCTTTTGTTTTTCTTGCTGAGCATTACGATTACCCATATACCAACCATAAGCGGCTGCGATGGGCAAAAGTAAGAACAGTAACTCTAACATCAAATATGGCCTTTAAGCTTTAGTTTCAGCAGCGACCTGCTTTGATTGCTTATTGAGTTGCTTCTTCAAGCGATGAATTTTTAGTTGAGATCGCATGTGCATATTTCCAAAGACTAACCAAGCAAGAGCAAAACCTGAAACGAATACAACACCTAGCAAGCTTGACAGGTGGAAGTCACCTTGCGCTAGCAAATAATTGAAATTCACAATGGTTTGGTTTTGAGAGCCTAAAGCCAGTGCCATTAGGAAAAGTGCGATAACAGCGACTATTTTTATAATTTTCATAGTTCATCACTCATTGATTAGTTAGCTGTACGATTATGCAGGAAAATTACTAATCAGACCACCATATTATGGTCATAAAAAAGCGGCATACATTATAGTATGCCGCTTTTCTTAATTCCGATAAGTAGCCTACAACCCTGAGTTTACTCGTTCGCGTAGCTCTTTACCTGGTTTGAAGTGAGGAACGTATTTACCTTCCAACTCAACCTTGTCACCAGTTTTAGGATTACGTCCAACACGAGGTTCACGGTAATGCAGAGAAAAGCTGCCAAAGCCGCGAATTTCGATTCGATCACCACTTTCTAGTGTTGAAGCCATGTGCTCTAAAATGTCTTTTACAGCGTCTTCAATTTCTTTTGCAGAAAGATGCGTTTGCTCAGCGCACAGTCTTTCAATCAATTCAGACTTAGTCATAGTTACCCTCGTTGGTTTTCTTTTTAGAAATTATAGACCTATAGGAAAAATAAGCAAAAAAAAAGGAGCCTTACGGCTCCTTTCTTGGCTAGATAGCTATAATTCTCTTAACGAGAAGCTATTATTCGCCTTTAGCAGCTTTGAATGCGTCTGCCATTGCGTTACCGAACGCGCCTTCATCAGACTTGTTCAGTGAAGCCATTGCTTCTTGCTCATCAGCTTCATCTTTAGCTTTGATAGATAGGTTGATTACGCGGTTCTTACGGTCTACACCAGTGAACTTCGCTTCAACGCTGTCGCCAACGCTTAGGATTAGAGATGCATCTTCGATACGGTCACGAGAAACTTCAGAAGCACGTAGGTAGCCTTCAACGCCTTCGATTAGCTCGATAGTAGCGCCTTTAGCGTCAACTGCAGTTACAGTACCGTTTACAAGAACACCTTTCTTGTTGTCAGCAACGTATGCGTTGAACGGGTCGTTTTCCATTTGCTTAACGCCAAGAGAAATACGCTCACGCTCTGCATCTACTGCTAGAACAACAGCAGAGATTTCGTCGCCTTTCTTGTATTCACGTACAGCTTCTTCGCCGGCAGCGTTCCAAGAAATGTCAGATAGGTGTACAAGACCGTCGATACCGCCTTCTAGACCGATGAAGATACCAAAGTCAGTGATAGACTTGATCTTACCAGTAACTTTGTCGCCCTTAGCTTGCATTTCTGCAAATGACTGCCATGGGTTAGCTTTACACTGTTTCAGACCTAGAGAGATACGACGACGTTCTTCGTCGATATCAAGAACCATAACCTCAACTTCGTCGCCAACATTAACAACTTTAGAAGGGTGGATGTTCTTGTTAGTCCAATCCATTTCAGAAACGTGTACTAGACCTTCAACGCCTTCTTCGATTTCAACGAAGCAGCCGTAGTCAGTTAGGTTTGTAACACGACCAGAAAGCTTGTGACCTTCTGGGTAACGCTTAGCGATTGCTACCCATGGATCTTCGCCTAGTTGCTTAAGACCTAGTGAAACACGAGTGCGCTCACGATCGAACTTAAGAACTTTAACTAGGATTTCGTCACCAACGTTAACGATCTCTGATGGGTGCTTAACGCGCTTCCAAGCCATATCTGTGATATGTAGAAGACCGTCAACACCGCCAAGATCAACGAATGCACCGTAGTCAGTAAGGTTCTTAACGATACCTTTAACTTCAGTACCTTCTTGTAGAGTTTCAAGAAGTTCGTCACGCTCAACACTGTTTTCAGATTCGATAACAGCACGACGAGAAACAACAACGTTGTTACGCTTCTGGTCTAGCTTGATTACTTTGAACTCTAGCTCTTTGTTTTCTAGGTGAGCAGTGTCACGGATAGGACGTACGTCTACTAGAGAACCTGGAAGGAAAGCACGGATACCGTTAAGTTCAACAGTGAAACCGCCTTTAACTTTACCGTTGATGATACCAACAACAGTTTCAGCTTCTTCGCAAGCTTTCTCAAGTACGATCCAAGCTTCGTGACGCTTAGCTTTCTCACGAGAAAGTTGAGTTTCACCGAAACCATCTTCAACAGCGTCTAGAGCTACGTCTACTTCAGCACCAACTTCAACTTCAAGTTCGCCAGCAGCGTTCTTGAATTGTTCAGCAGGGATAGCAGATTCAGACTTAAGACCAGCGTCTACAAGAACGTAACCGTTCTCGATAGCTACTACAGTACCTTTAACGATGCTGCCTTGTTGGAATTCAGTTTCAGATAGAAACTCTTCAAAGAGTTGAGCAAAAGATTCAGTCATTATTTAATCTTCAATAATTAAACGTCCATGGGTATCCTACCGCATGGGGTTGATAAATTCGCCGGTCATCATCCTTGCGACCAACGTTCGTACTAGCTCGGCGAAATTACCCAGCCAGTTTCGATTCAATATAGTGTAGTGCTTTTTCGACTACCTGCTCAATATTCATTGAGGTGGAATCAAGCACTAGAGCATCCTCTGCAGGGCGAAGTGGCGCCACTGGGCGATTACGATCTCGATCGTCTCGCTCTTGGATCTCGCTCAAAAGGTCGTCAAATTTAACATCTAACCCCTTCTGTTGCAACTGTTTAAGGCGACGACTCGCGCGCTCTTCAGCACTTGCATCTAAAAATATTTTCGCTTCAGCTTCAACAAATACAACGGTTCCCATGTCACGACCGTCTGCAACTAAACCAGGAGCTGCGCTAAAAGCACGTTGACGACGAAGCAGTGCTTCACGAACGCGAGGTAAAGCAGCGACTTTTGAAGCCGCCATGCCCGTCTCTTCTTTACGAAGTTCACCAGACACATCTTCGCCTTCTAAGATAACCTTCACTAGCTCACCTTCAGCGATAAACTGAACATCTAAGTGAGTTGCAAGCGGTACTAAAGCATCTTCTGATTCAGTATCCACGCCATGGTGAATTGCCGCTAAAGCCAATACGCGATAGATCGCGCCTGAGTCTAGAAGATGAAAGCCTAGCTTATCTGCTAGTAACATACACAGGGTACCTTTACCTGCACCACTTGGTCCATCAACCGTAATCACTGGGCTTTGAGAAGGCATCTTTTACTCCACGTTTTGTCGTAAGTTTTATTCTGTACTAGCGATTCGCCGCTACTTTATAGGCGGCATATTATAGAGAAAATTTGCAAGTCGAGCGAGGTAAATCTCAGATAATTCTGAGGTGATGATGCAGAAACCCATGCAACCAACTCAATATCCGTTAACTTAGATAAATAAGGCTGTCACTCGCTTCTCTTTAGGCATAAAAAAGCCTCGCGATAAGCAAGGCTCATGATTTTGCATTTTTGTAGAGCAAAGAAGTAGTCGCTAAAAGGCGCTTAGCCAATAATAGCTCGAACCGCTTCTAGGTCTTCTGGCGTATCAACACCAGCCGCAGGTGCTTCTGCCGCAACGTCTACATGGATTTTTTCACCGTACCAAAGTACACGTAGCTGCTCTAGGCACTCAATACGCTCAAGGGTACTTGGTTCCCAATTGATGTAAGTATTGATAAAACCCGCACGGTAAGCGTAAATGCCAATGTGACGAAGCAGTGGAGATTCAGCAGTTGTACCATTGTTCGCGTAAGCATCGCGATCCCAAGGAATAGTAGCTCGGCTAAAGTACAGGGCATACCCATCTTTGTCGGTCACAACTTTTACGGCGTTAGGATTAAACACTTCGTCAGCATGAGTAATTTCCACACCGAGTGTTGCCATCGGAGCTGTACTGTTCGCAAGGTTGTTCGCTACCTGATTAATGATCGCAGGTGGGATAAGTGGCTCATCACCTTGAACATTCACGATAATATGATCATCTGGAATCTTCATAACTTCAATCACTTCAGCGAGGCGCTCAGTGCCTGATTCATGATTAGGTGATGTCATACAAACGGTCGCGCCAAATGCTTTGGCCGCTTTTTCAACTCGAGCGTCGTCGGTAGCGATAATAACGTTATCGGCACCCGCCTTCATTGACTGTTCGTATACCCATTGAATCATCGGCTTTCCACCAATGTCAGCCAGTGGCTTCCCTGGTAAACGGCTCGATTGGTATCTTGCAGGTATAACAACCGTATAAGACATTACTTACCCTCATCCATTGAAACGGTACGAGCTTCAGGTTCCAAAAGAACAGGAATACCCTCTTTGATTCGGTAAGCAAGGCGATCAATTTTACAAACAAGCTCTTGCTTATCTTTGTCAAAAGTTAGTTTACCTTTACATACAGGGCAAGCAACGATCTCAAGCAGACGGTGATCCATAGTATTCCATAACCTCTTTTATTCTTTTTAAAATTTGCTGTTGCGAATCTTCATTGAACTGCGCAGAAACTGGAAGATACCACCAGTTGTCTTGCGCATAGTCTTCGCATTTAACAGCGTCTTTTTCTGTCATAATCATGTTCATACCTTTTTTTGCTAAGGCATGAAGTTCATCTTTATCAAAATCTTGATGGTCGGCGAAGCCCTGCGTGTAGACCACATCACCATCAAGATCTTCCAATGTTTTAAAAAAGCGTGGCGGGTGGCCGATACCAGCAAAAGCCACCAGCTTCTGTAATTCTGCCACAGACCTTTTCTGACCCGTTTTCAGGTTAACCGCTTGGCTTGGAAGTAAAGACATCGAGAACTCTCGCCCGTGCGCTTCACCGCCATTGTTAACCAAAAAGTCTACGTCATCTAAACGAGATACAGGCTCTCTTAATGGCCCCAAAGGAATTAGGCACTCACTGCCAAAGCGTCTCGCACCATCGATAACAGCAAACTCAATATCACGCTCTAGCGCATAATGCTGAAGGCCGTCATCTGTAATAATGACATTCACCCCTTCGTTCAGCAAAGCCTTCACCGCGTTGGCACGCACAGGGTCAACCGCTACAGGCGCACCAGTTCGCTTACGGATCAAACGAGGCTCATCACCAGAATGTTCTGCTGGCGTGCTTTCATCCAACACTAACGGATAGTTTGGTGCTTTCGCCCCATAACCTCGAGAAACAACACCTGGCTTAAAACCGTGAGCCTGAAGCATCTCTACCAACCAAATCACAACCGGTGTTTTGCCATTGCCGCCAGCGGTAATATTACCAACAACAATCACGGGTAAAGGCGGACGATAGGTCTCTTTCTTCCCCGATAGATAAGCGTTACGACGTTGACCGCTGATCATTTTGAACAACAGACTCAATGGCCACAATAGCGGCCAGAGAAAGTATTTTAATGGGTGATTGTTAAACCAAATTTTTTCGATCACAACAAGACCTAATCTTATCCGCTGAACTGAATTCGGTGTAGTTGTGCATAAGCGCCATCAAGGGCAATGAGCTCGGCATGTGCACCTCTTTCTACAATATGCCCATCATCAACCACTAGAATCTCATCAGCTTGCTCGATAGTAGAAAGTCGGTGTGCGATAACAAGTACTGTTTTGTCTTTCTGCAGCTCTTCTAACGCAGATTGAATCGCTCTTTCTGACTCGGTATCCAATGCAGATGTCGCCTCATCAAGGATCAGAACAGGTGCATCTCTCAATAGAGCACGTGCAATCGCGATACGCTGTCTTTGACCGCCAGAAAGACTCGCGCCATTTTCGCCAACAACCGTATCGATGCCATTTTCCATGCCTTCGATAAACTCGCTTGCATGCGCAAGTTTAGCCGCGTGTTCGATCTGTTCACGTGAATACTGTTCTTCAGCTGCGTAAGCGATGTTGTTCGCAACCGTATCGTTAAATAGGTGCACATTCTGGGAAACAAGAGCGAAGTGCTCACGTAGATTTCTTAATTCATAATCACGAATGTCGTGACCATCAAGTTCGATAGAGCCAGAGTCTACGTCATAAAAACGAGTAAACAGGTTTGCAATGGTACTCTTACCCGAACCTGAACGGCCGACAAGTGCGACTGTCTTACCTTTCGGTATATTAAAACTGACCTTATCAAGCGCTGCTTTCTCTGCACCTTGGTAAGTAAATGTCACATCTTTTACGGCAACTTCACCCGCTACGGTTTCAGGCTTCAAGGTACCCTTGTTTTGCTCCGTATCTAAATCCATCAAACCAAATAGAGTTGTACTCGCCGCCATACCACGTTGGAATTCAGACGTTACGTTAGTCAGAGCTTTTAGTGGGCGTAGTAAACCAAACATCGCCGAGAACACAACGGTAAACGTACCTGGAGTAAGCTCTGCTTTAATTGAATCAACACTAGCAAGGAATAGAACAACTACGATTGCAAGTGATGCAATCATCTGAATGATTGGGTTAGCGGCCGCTTGCGCAGTGATTAGCTTCATACTTTGTTGACGCATTTGGTTACTAACTTCATCAAAGCGGTGTCTTTCTAGATCTTGTCCACCGTACGTTAGAACCACTTTGTGCCCTTTCAGCATTTGTTCTGCCGAAGAAGCGACGTGACCCATACTGGTTTGCATGTTCTTAGAGATCTTTCTGAATCGCTTCGATACGATACTGATTGCCCATGCAACAAGAGGGGCGACAGCGAACAACACCAAAGACAACTGCCAGCTATTCCAGAACATCAGCGTCAACAGGCCAATAATACTTGCGCCTTCACGGACAATACTGACTAATGCTTTACTGGTTGCCGCAGAGACTTGCTCTGAATCGTAAGTAATTCGAGATAGCAGCGCACCAGTCTGTTCTTTATCAAAAAAAGAAACTGGCATATGCATAAAATGGCTGAAGATTTTACGTCGAATTTCCATGACCACATTGCCTGAAACCCAGCTCAAACAATAGGTTGAAACAAAGCCACTGATGCCACGAACGAACATCATGACAAAGATAATGAGAGGGAGCGTACGTAAAAAGTCAGATTCTGCATTACCAAAGCCTTCATCGAGTAACGGCTTTAGTAAAGAAATCATATAGGTATCAGTGACAGCATTTATAATAAGCGCAATAACCGCAACACCAAGGCCGGCCTTATATAGTCGAATATAAGTCCAAAGTCTTTTAAATGTGACCCAGGTAGTTTCATCTGTTTGTGTTGACATAGAATCGCTTAATTTTCTCACAATAATCTTCCTATTCTACTCCCTTACGAAGCATCTGCCTATACCACTGTCTGCCTTGTTGTTCTCTAATCTCATGATATTGCCAACCTTCTTGACCAATACTGATGGTTATTTGGCCGCTTTCTCCAGTATCAAGCCAAGCACTCCCTGCGTCGTGATAACGTTCAATAACGGATTCACTCGGCATCCCCCATTGATTGCCTTTGGCCAAAGAAGCGATCGCTAACTGAGGTGAAACTGCCTCAATAAAACGAGCGAGCGAAGACGTATTGCTGCCATGATGCGGAACAAGCATAACTTCACTTCGAAGCCGTTCGCCTTCGCGTGCAAGTAACCACTCACTGACCAATTCAATATCACCAGTAAGTAACATCGAGAACTCTAGAGCGGGGTCAAAAAGCCTGACCACGCACGAATGTGGGTTATACGCCCTCTTCACTTGTTTGGGAGGCCACAAGACCTCAAAAGCAACCCCTTGCCAAGTCCATACTTCTCCTAAAATACATGCTTGAATATTTGACGACTCTTGAATCGTAGATTGTCCTTGTTGACTGATATTCTGACTGGCTCTTACCCACTTAGGGTTGTAATTTTCAAGTAACGCCGGATAGCCACCAGCGTGGTCAGAATCGAAATGACTCACTATCACACCCTCCAACTCATGAATTCCCCTCTGATTCAAAGTAGGAATAAGTAAGGATTCGACAATGGAACCTCCCAGCCATGCGTTACCAAGATCGTAAACAACAATCTGATTGTTCTTTTCTAAGAGCAAAGACAACCCGTGACCAACATCCAAGATATCGATAGTTAGTTTGTCTTGTTGAGGCTTGCCGAACTCCCACCACAGTACAAACACGGTAATAATCAATATAGATAGTGCTCGTTTGAAATATCGACTGACAAAACCGAAAAACAAGATGAGGAATACAGACAACTCAATCGTGTGATTATCCACTTGAAACCAAAATCGTTCAGAGAAAGGAAGGCTACATACGAGAGGCTCAAGCGATAAGTCGACCAACATCCATAATTGTTCAGACAAACCATTGTTGAATGTAGTTAAGCCAACGCCACCTGATACTGGCGCCAATATTAAGCTAAAGAACATTGCCAGGAACAATAGTGGAATAACCACCATCGACACCCAAGGTAAAAGGAGCAAGTTGTAGAAAACAGAGACTAAGCTGACCCCATTAAAGAACAGCATCGAAAAGGGAGCAATCAGGAATGTCAGCATTAACTGAATCTTGAAGAGCTGCAGTACTCGGTCGATAAATGTTGAGTTTGAATCGGATGACTGACTATTTAACGCAATGTAAAGAACAGCACCTAACGCACTAAAAGACAACCAGAAGCTACTCGACAATGCTGAAAATGGCCAAATTAGCAGAACCACGCACAGACTTAAGGCGACATACCGAAACAAACTGATATTTTGCCCACGCCACAAGAAATAGCTGGCAATAATACACATCACCAAAGCTCTCAAGGTGGGCAGCGTGAACCCAGCAAACCAACTGTAGAAATAGGCTAAGCCGACTCCGAATGTTGTGGGCAACCAAAGAAGTGAAGATGATAGTAACCTGAATACCTTTCCTACTTGATAGCCGATACCAAAGGCAATCCCAATATGCAGCCCCGAAATAGCCATCAAGTGAATCAAACCACTGCTTTTAAGTAAGTGCCAACGCTGGGAGTGAATAAGGTCTCGATAACCAAAACTCAAAGCCATAATGAGGTCTTGATTTGCCAGTTGACTTAACCTTTCAAGACTGTTTTCAAACCAATAGGACCGTAAGTTGCTATTGGCATGAATGCGATACTTGGTATCAGATCTGTAAATTGCATTGGCAACCACACCTGCACTAAACAGATACTTTTCTAAATCAAAGCCTGCTTCATTGAGCTTGCCCCATACAGGCTTTATATACACAGATAAATTGACATCATCTCCGAGTGTTAACTTAAAGGGAGTAAACAAACGTAATTTTATCAATTGAGGAAAGATTAATTTTTCGCCACCAATTGATCTGGCTACTATTACGCTTTCAAAACCGTGGCTATTTTCACTAAAAAGGCTAACAACTGACGCATTTATGGTAGTATTCTGCCCTGATTGGAATAATCGACTTGTCTGCATTTCAATTACATTCCCTAGGCAGATAACTAGTATCAAGGCTGTTGCTAGACCTCTTGCACTCCGGAAAACGCTATACTTTGTTGATGCTAACAGTAACAACAGCATCAATGGTGCCCAAACCCAATGAGGCATCACAGGCCAGAAGCTGGCAGACACAACTGTCGCAGCAAATGAAATCAAGAACCAAGTGTTAAACAAGAGAGTAGCTTCCTCCTATGCCAAGAAAGTTTATCAAACGATTTATGCCTGACCATGAGCTAATCAAGCGTCAGAAAGCATTGAAAGTTTTTGGCAATGTTTTGTACAACCCCAACTTATGGTGCCTTAATCGTCGCTCTGCGGCTGGCGCATTCGCTGTTGGGTTATTCATGGCGTTTGTCCCTCTACCAAGCCAAATGATTATGTCTGCAGGCCTTGCTGTCGCATGTGGCGTTAACCTACCTTTGGCTGTCGCACTTGTTTGGATCAGTAACCCGGTCACTATGCCCGTTCTCTTCTACTTTGCTTATAAAGTTGGGGCGTTTGTTATGCATGTACCACCTCAAGCCTTCCATTTCGAATTGTCTTGGGACTTCATCTTGGCGCAAATGAATACGATCGGGCCTCCTTTCTTACTGGGTTGCCTGATTTGTGGCGTGGTTTCAGCAATGACTGGCTACTTTGGTATTCGCGGGTTATGGCGTTACTCAGTAGTAAGAAGTTGGAAGAAGCGTCAAGCAAGGTACTGACCACTTTTCCTTGTCGTTCAATCTATCTTTGTATGCGCTTCACTTAAACCGCACACAAGTTAAAGTCAGATGGACCACAGAACTCTGCAATATTGGGATGTAACCACAGTCGTAAAGAATGCAGATTGAATTCAAAAAAAAGGATCCCATCAGGGATCCTTTTTGTGTATGCCATTTGTCTATCATGCTACATGAAGTATTACTCAGCGCATTACTTCGAGCTAAGCACCGAGGCAGGGTTTAACTTGGCTGCTCGTGATGCTGGGTACCATGTCGCCAATAGGCTCAATACAATCGCTGTACCGGAAACCACAACAACATCCGTCATATCGAGTTGTGATGGCAAGAAGTCGACAAAATAGATGTCACCGGACAAGAACTGGTGATCAACTAGCCTTTCAAGCCCTTTGATAAGTGTCGTGAGATTAAGCGCCACTAACACGCCTATTACACTGCCCACCAAACTACCTAACACACCGGAGAATACGCCCTGCCAAACGAAAATGCGTTTCACAAGGCCGTCCGATGCGCCCATGGTTCTTAAAATCGCGATCTCTGATGCTCTGTCTTTTACTGCCATCATTAATGTCGAGACAATATTGAAACAAGCAACACCAATAACCAGTACCATCACCAGATACATAATGGTGCGAACCAACTGAATATCTCGATACAAGAAGCCAAACTTCTGTTGCCAGCTTCGTAGATACACATACACATCAAGCTGGTTACCCACCTCACGCACAATAGAGTTCGCGTTCAGAACATCGGTCACTTTTAAAGAAACCCCTGTCACTGCCTCGCCTAGGTTTGCGTAAACTTGCGCATCGCCGATCGGGATCAAAGCTAAGCTGTGGTCAATTTGGCCATTAAGCGTCAGCAAGCCAACCACTTTCACTCGAACACGTTTAGGTGCTTGAACCTTAACCGACCCATTCACCGTCGGGATCATCAGAGTCAGGTAATCACCGACTTTCGCGCCAAGTACATTGGCCACACCAGAGCCCAAAATGATTTGTTGTTGCCCTGCCTTAAAATCGCTCCAAGCTTGCTTATCGATAAAACTCGATAGGCTCGATACTTGTTGCTCAAGTTGTGGGTCAACGCCGCGAACTTCAATTGCTTTCAACTCTTTGCCTTTTTCGGCAAGCGCGGTAATTTTCACATAAGGCGCAGCAGCAACGACTTTATCGTGCTTTACCGACTCCTCAATCACATGCTCCCAGCGAGTTACTGGTTTATTCACGCCCTCAAACTCACCGTGAGGAATGACAGAAAGTACTCGTGATTGAAGCTCTCGCTCAAAACCATTCATTGCAGATAAGCCGATAATGATTACCGCGACACCAACAGCAATACCAATTGTCGAAGACAAGGAGATGAACGACACCATTTTGTCTCGTTGTTTCGCCCGGCTAAATCGGCCGCCTATCAATAGAGATAAAGAAGAAAACACTTAGCTCTCCTCTTTTTCTACGTTGACCAGTAAACCATCTTGCATGTGAAGTTGGCGATCCATCTTACCGGCAAGTTCACCATCGTGAGTCACAACCAAAAAGGCAGTATCGTACTCACGGTTCAGTTCGCGCATTAAGTCGTAAATAGAAAGTGCTGTGTTGTGGTCTAGGTTACCAGTCGGCTCATCCGCCAACACTAGCGCAGGCTTGTTCACCAATGCACGAGCAATTGCCACTCGTTGCCTCTCACCACCTGAAAGTTCTGAAGGTCGGTGGTCAACACGATGACTTAGCCCCACTTTATCAAGTAGCAACTGTGCTTCTTGTTTAGCTTTCGCTGGCTTCTCTCCACCTATCAACAACGGCATTGCTACGTTTTCTAACGCTGAGAAATCAGAAAGAAGATGATGGAATTGATAAACAAAGCCAAGATGCTGGTTGCGAAGCTTAGCCTGCTTATTCGAACTCAAAGACGCTAAGTCTTGTCCGAGAAAGCTGACACTACCATCAGAAGCATCATCCAACGCCCCTAAAATATGCAATAGCGTACTTTTACCTGAACCGGATGTACCAATGATTGCGACTAGCTCACCCTTTTCTATTTCGAAGCTGACGCCCTTGAGAACCTCAGTATCTAACGAGCCTTCACGGTACGTTTTACGGATATCATTACATTGAAGAAAATTACTCATAACGAAGGGCCTCAGCAGGTTTCACAGACGATGCACGATAAGAAGGGAAGACAGTGGCAATCAAGCTAAGTGCAATAGCCAGAACCACAACAACGGCGATTTGAATTGGGTTAATTAAAATTGGCAACTGTCCACCAAATGAAAACAGAGCAACACCCATCGCCTCTAAAATAGTATTGAGGTTCGAAGCTAAAATCACGCCCAGGATGCCACCAGATAATGCGCCGATCACACCACTACTTGCACCTTGAACCATAAAGATCCCCATGACTTGACCATCACGCATACCTTGGGTTTTTAAGATGGCGACTTCGGACTGTTTCTCCATCACCACCATAATAAGCGCAGAAATAATGTTAAACGCAGCAACACCAATGATCAGCCCAAGCATCAAACCCATCATGTTTTTTTCCATTCGAACGGCTTGGAATAGCTCGCCACGTTGGTCTCGCCAATCGCTCCACACCCAACCTTCCGGTAGCGGGGTATTCGATAAATTTGCCACTTCAAATGGGTCATCAAAAAACAGTCGCCAGCCTGAAATCGTATCAGACTTATAACGCATCAATCGCCCTGCGTCTTTGATGTCGGTAACCATCAATTGAGCATCGATATCCGAACCCGTGTTAAAAATGCCAGCTACGGTAAAATTTCGCTGGCTTGGAATACGTCCTAACGGCGTGTATTGGCTGGCACTGGTCACCATTAAGCGAACTTTGTCGCCCATAGACACTTTCAAGTTTCTTGCCAAGGTATGACCAAGGAAAAGCTGATACTGACCAGATTTGAGTGAAGACAGTCTGCCAGCAATTAAATGATTCTGAAGAGGGTCATCTGAATTTGGCTCAATACCGATTAACAAGCCCGCAGATAACTGAGCAGGACTTTGGATCACCGCTTCACTGCGAACAATAGGTTCTACGTGGCCATTGAGCGACATTTGCTCCGCAAAGCTAGGTGCTTGAGCAGAAAGTGACGTTGTGCCTCCTTGCTCGTAAACGACGGCTTGAGGAAGGACACCAAGAATTCGGTCTTTTAACTGCGCTTCGAATCCATTCATTACCGACAAAACAGTAACCAGAGACAGCACACCAATGGTAATTCCGGCTGTCGACATATAAGAAACAAAACGGCTAAAGCGATCACCTGAACGGCCTTTCAAATAACGCAGGCCAACAAACAATGAAATAGGATGAAACATACTTTGAACCATCTAAAGGAGATGCGGGTTAATGTAACGGGTATTGCCGTTACTGTGTAGGGGTTAATTGAAAATATAGAGTGAATTAACTCAATTAGTTAGGCTTGAAAAACAGAACCTTGTCAAATAGCTAACTTTCAAACAACTATTTGAGACTTTCAATTAACTGACCTTGATTACTGCGGCCACATAGCGATAATCAATAGATCACTTCAAGGAACTAACGCATGACAGAACAAGAGTTTTTTACCGTTCACCACAGCCTTACCGCTAATATTGAGCCAATGGACAGTAACTTCGCTTTACCTTCTCAGATTCAGTTCGAATCAGAGATCCCTGCCCCTTTTGTAGTGGCAAGTGAATTTAGCCAATTGGATCTATTAGCTGACAGTGCTCGCAACGAACTGAAAAACAGCGACTTGAAGAATGTCATCAGTTTATTGGATGCACAGAACTCTAAATTAAACCTCTTGTTGAGCTTTATGTTATCGCAACAAGATGATGAACAATTTCGTACCCATACGTATTCATTTGGCGCGAGTCAGTTCTCGTGTTTTTCCAAAACAGATATCGAAGCGGGTCGCTTAGTTAAAGCCAAGCTCTTTATCGAGCACCCTGCCGCCGCTATCTATTGCTACGCGGAGGTCTTCGCTAGCGAACCTAAAGATTCAGGCTTCGAAATCAAATTCAAATATGCTCATCTTCGTGATACTGACCAAGACTTGTTGATCAAGGCTGCGCTCCATCAACAACAAAAGCTCTTACGTCAACGCTCTCTAGAACGAGATAACAAGTAAATAGACATGACAAAACAATCCATTTTCACACTACCTAAGCTCAAAGGTGCCGGTGACAAAAAGCACATCGGTAACCTAGTTGGTTCATCTCTCGCGCTTACTATCACTAAACTAGCGGAGCAGCATAACAACCATACTTTACTTGCAGTGCCTGATCCTCAGATCGCACTCAAGCTTCAATCTGAAATTGAACAGTTTACGGCACATGAAGTCGCACTATTCCCAGACTGGGAAACACTGCCTTATGACAGTTTTTCTCCGCACCAAGAGATCATTTCAGATCGTATAGCACGCCTTTACGCACTGCCAACGCTAAAAGATGGCATCACGATCGTTCCGATCAGCACGTTATTGCAACGCCAGTCACCGCGCGACTTCTTACTACAACACACGTTAATGGTGAAAACAGGCGATCTCTATTCACTAGAGAAATTACGTCTGCAACTCGAAAAGTCGGGCTATCGCTATGTTGACCAAGTGTTTGGCCCGGGTGAATACGCTAGCCGTGGTTCTATTCTCGACCTGTTCCCAATGGGCAGCAAAGACCCGTATCGTATCGACTTCTTCGATGACGAGATCGACACGATCCGTACTTTCGATCCTGAAAACCAGCGCTCTATCGAAGACATCTCTGAGATTCGACTGCTGCCTGCTCACGAATTCCCAACCTCGGAAACAGCGATTGAAGATTTCCGTATTCGTTGGCGCCAACAGTTTGATGCGCGCCGTGAACCAGAATCGGTTTATATGCAGGTTTCTAAAGGCACGTGGCCTGCTGGTATTGAGTATTGGCAACCGCTGTTCTTCGAGCACACCGAAACCTTGTTTGATTATGTTTCCGATGAAGCGCAAATCCTCGTTCTAGGTGATGTCGAGACCGCAGTAGATTCGTTCCTAACCGACGTTTCTCATCGATACGAACAACGCGGTGTTGATCCATTACGACCGCTGCTCACACCTGAACAACTGTGGTTAAAGAAAGACGAACTGTTCGCACACTTCAAACAAAAGCCACAGGTCAATCTGAGCTTAGATTCAATTGAAGAAAAAGCTGGGCGTACCAACCTTCCAGTTACGTCTCTACCAGATCTCAGCGTTCAACATCAGAATAAAGAACCGTTGTCTAACTTAAGAAAGTTCACTGAAACCTTCGACGGAAAAGTGGTCTTTTCGGTTGAGTCTGAAGGCCGCCGTGAAGCTCTAAGTGAATTGCTTCGAGGCATCAAAGTTCGTCCAAGCGAAGTTGAAAACCTCGACGCGGCAATTAAAGGTAAAGATAAGTTCACCCTGATCCTAGGTTCTGCTGAGCATGGCTTTATCCACGAAGAGCAAAACATCGCCCTTATCTGTGAAAGTGATCTCTTGGGTGATCGCGTTGTACAGCGTCGTAAGAAAGACAAGAAAAGCGTAAACAGCGACACCGTAATCCGTCACTTAGCGGAACTTAAACCGGGCCAACCGGTTGTTCACATTGACCACGGTATTGGTCGCTACATAGGCCTGCAGACCCTAGAAGCGGGTGGTATGAAAACCGAATACGTAACACTTGAGTATCAAAACGATGCCAAGCTCTACGTACCAGTTGCATCTCTGAACTTAATTGGCCGCTACTCTGGTGGTGCTGAAGATTCTGCACCGCTACATAAACTTGGCGGTGAAGCATGGCAGAAAGCTCGTAAACGCGCCGCAGAGAAAGTCCGTGACGTCGCAGCCGAACTGCTCGATGTTTACGCCAAGCGTGAGCTTAAGCCGGGTTACAAATTTGTGCTCGATCGTGGTCAGTACGCAACCTTCAAATCTGGCTTCCCGTTTGAAGAAACCGATGACCAAGCGATGGCAATTAATGCGGTAATGTCTGATATGTGCCAAGCAAAAGCCATGGACCGCTTGGTGTGTGGTGATGTTGGTTTTGGTAAAACAGAAGTCGCAATGCGTGCCGCGTTCGTGTGTACCGATAACAGCAAACAAGTGGCCGTGTTAGTACCGACAACGTTACTTGCTCAGCAACACTTTGAAAACTTCCGCGACCGTTTCGCCAACTTGCCGATTCGTGTTGAGGTTCTGTCTCGATTCAAATCAGCCAAAGAACAGAAATCGATCATGCAAGATGTCGCCGACGGTAAGGTCGACATCTTAGTGGGTACTCACAAGTTACTTTCAAGTGACCTTCAGTTTAAAGACCTTGGCCTGTTGGTTGTCGATGAAGAGCACCGCTTTGGTGTGCGTCAGAAAGAAAAAGTGAAAGCAATGCGTGCGGATGTCGATATCCTAACGCTCACCGCGACGCCAATTCCACGTACATTGAACATGGCAATGAGCGGTATGCGTGACTTGTCAATCATCGCAACACCACCAGCACGACGCTTAGCAATAAAGACCTTTGTCCGTGAGAGTGATGACGCGATCGTCAGAGAAGCGGTACTTCGTGAAATCATGCGTGGTGGTCAAGTTTACTTCTTACACAACCAAGTCGACACGATTGAAAAGACGGCTGAGTCACTACAGAAACTGATTCCAGAAGCGCGTGTCACCGTGGCTCATGGCCAGATGCGAGAGCGCGAACTAGAACGAATCATGAATGATTTCTACCACCAGCGTTTTAACTTGCTAGTGTGTACAACCATCATCGAAACCGGTATCGACGTACCAACAGCCAATACCATCTTAATGGACAGAGCCGATAACCTTGGTTTAGCACAGTTGCACCAATTGCGTGGGCGTGTGGGTCGATCTCACCACCAAGCCTATGCCTATCTGCTAACACCTCCCCCGAAAGCAATGACCAAAGATGCGGTTAAGCGATTAGATGCCATAGCTTCACTTGAAGACTTAGGTGCAGGCTTTACACTAGCAACCCATGACTTAGAGATTCGTGGCGCGGGTGAGCTGTTAGGTGATGAACAGAGTGGTCAAATTCAATCGGTTGGTTTCACCTTGTACATGGAGATGCTTGAACAAGCAGTTGAAGCATTGAAAGAGGGGCGAGAGCCATCGCTTGATGACCTACTGCGTGAACAAACTGAAATTGAGATGCGCCTGCCTGCGCTATTGCCTGATGACTACATCCCAGACATCAATACACGTTTGTCTACTTATAAGCGTATTGCGAGTGTGAGTGACACCGACGAATTGGCAGAGTTGAAAGTCGAGCTGATTGATCGCTTCGGCCTTCTGCCGGATGCTACCAAGAACTTGTTGTCAGTTTCAGAGCTAAAATTAGCCGCGGCGTCTATCAAAGCGAAGAAAATTGAGGCTCATGATAAAGGTGGATTCTTAGAATTCTACCCGGATGCTGACATAAACCCGACCTACCTTGTTAAACTGTTGCAATCTCAACCGCAAAAGTTTTCAATGGAAGGACCAACAAAGTTCAAGTTTACGATACCATTGGTCGACAGACGGAAACGAATTCAATTTGTTAGTGATTTATTGGGCGAATTCAGACAGAACTTGCTTCCTTCGGCATAAGACCCAATCCACTTGCACATATAAATTATCCAGCCGGTAGTTCGGCTGGAAGACGGAGTAAAAATGAAAAGACTGATCCCACTGCTACTATTGTTCGTCTCACTGCCAAGTTTGGCGCAGAGACAATTTGATATAGAAGTGATCATTTTTAAGCGTGCTGTTGATGCAGAAAAAGTGAATGAATCTTGGCCAAACACACAGCCTCAGATTTCACTTGAGCGCGTAGGTTCATTTCAAGATACCCAATACCGAGCGAAGAAAGGCGTGCAGATGCTGCCTTACTCGGAATACAAGTTAACACCTCAGAAAGATAAGCTACGCAAACACGCAGGCTTTGAAGTTCTGATGCATACCGCTTGGCGTCAAGGCGACCAAGGCAAAAGCTCGGCACCGGTTTTCCATATTCAAGCCGGTAAAGACTTCTCTAAACAGTTTAATGCCGACGGTTCTGAGAAAGGTGCAGTAACTGCATCAAATCCGAATGGTTTTCAAGAAGAGACTATCGATAAGCCGCTTTACGAGTTAGACGGCAAGCTGAAAATCTACGTTCAGCACTATCTATATGCTGAAACGACATTGGATTTAAAAGCGCCGAGCGTTCGTGAAGTGACTCTACAAGAGCAACAAATCGAGCTAGATTCACCTGTAAGTGGTGCAGAAAGTAACGTGCAAGTGGGTAATCTAACGGAGATTTCTCCGACGGTTGAAGTCCAAGAGTTTCTTAAGAGCTACCGCATGGACCAAAAACGTCGTATGCGCAGTACAGAAACTCACTACCTTGACCACCCACTTCTTGGAATGGTTATTCAAGTTCGACGCGTGGCGCAGTAAGTTACTTGCCGATTCGGCTATAATTATATAAATAATTCAATCCGCCCTCCTAGTGAGGGCGTTTTATTAAGTGCTATCTATCTTTATTCTGCACTGAATCCTTTGTTCAGTACTTACATGTAATTCGGTATTTCTTATGAGCCCTGACTTTCAGATAAATACTCAACACCTCAACCTAAAAATCATTGAAGCCTCAGACGCTCAAGAGTTTTCGCAGCTGGTTAAATCCTCCCCGAGTTTATTGCCATGGCTCGACTGGTGCCACGACGAGTTTTCGACCGTCGAGGCCGAGAGATTCATTCTTGCGACTCGCTTAAACTGGGTTAAAGCCGATGCGTTTGGCTTTGGTATCTTCGAACGAAAAAGCGAAAAGTTAGTCGGCATGGTGGCCATAAATGAGCTTTACCACACCTTTAATATGGCAAGTTTAGGTTATTGGGTGGGTGATCAATTTCAGAGAAAAGGGATAGCCAAGGAAGCAATGCTTGCCCTATTTGAATTTTGCTTCGCAATGCTCAAGTTGACGCGTTTGGAGATTGTCTGCGATACAGAGAACCTACCCAGCCAAAAGCTGATCGAGAAATGTGGCGCTGAACGTGAAGCCATTGCAAAGAATCGCTTTATCTTTAACGGTAAACCGAAAGATGGCGTGGTTTATTCTGTGTTACCTCCATTATCTTAATCGCTTAATAGAGTAACAATCCGAAATAACACGTACTCGACACGATCGAAAAAGAGCTCCGAAGAGCTCTTTTTTATTATCAGCGTAATGACCTTAGAAGGCTTACCTGATTAGTGAAGCTTTAGGTTTGGACGAAGGACACGGTTAATACGACCCACCAACATCATCAGTGATGTTTTGATTAAGCCGTGAAGTGCCATCTGGTGCATTCGGTACAAAGAGATGTAAACCACACGAGCAATACGTCCCTCAACCATCATCGAACCTTTAGTCAGGTTACCCATCAAGCTACCTACTGTAGAGAAACGGCTTAGTGAAACCAGTGAACCTTTATCTTTGTAGATGTAGTCTTTCAGGTCACGGCCGTTAAGCTTAGCAATGATGTTGCTAAATGCGCAGCTTGCCATTTGATGAGCCGCTTGCGCACGTGGTGGAACAAACGAACCATCCGCTTGTGTACATTGCGCCAAATCACCGATAGCAAAGATGTTGTCATCAAGCGTAGTTTGCAGCGTGTTTTTGACAACCAACTGGTTGATACGGTTCGTCTCAAGACCACCGATATCTTTCATGAAATCTGGTGCTTTAATACCAGCAGCCCATACCATGATCTGTGCTGGGATCTTCTCACCATCTTTGGTCGTTAGACCGTCAGCATCAGCTTGTGTAACCATTGTCGTTGTACGCACGTTGACGCCAAGCTTAGTTAGCTCAGAATGTGCTGCGCTGGAAATACGAGGAGGTAGAGCTGGAAGAATACGCTCACCCGCTTCAACAAGGTTAACGTTCAGCTTGCTTGAATCTAGGTCACCAAAACCGTATGTACGAAGCTCTTTTACAGCATTGTGAAGCTCAGCAGACAGTTCAACACCAGTAGCACCCGCACCAACAATCGCGATGTCTACCGTACCTTGACCATTCTTAGCGTGCAGCTTTAAGAACTGGTTGTTCATTTCTGTACGGAAACGGTGTGCTTGCTCTGGGCTATCTAGGAAAATACAGTTGTCACGAACACCTGGGGTATTGAAGTCGTTTGACGTTGAACCTAACGCCATCACAAGAATGTCGTATTCAAGCTCACGGCTTGGCATCAACAACTCACCGTGCTCATCAGTCAACTCGCTCAACGCAATCACTTTACGTTCACGATCGATATCCTTCAGGCTGCCCATTTGGAAATCAAAGCAATGGTTTTTTGCGTGTGCGCGGTAGCTTAGCGCATCAACACCTTCATCCAGTGAGCCAGTGGCTACTTCATGAAGCAATGGTTTCCATAGGTGGCTTGCTTTGCGGTCTACCAGAGTAATCTGGGCACGTTTCTTACGACCTAAAGTACGGCCTAGCTTAGTTGCTAGTTCTAAACCACCAGCACCGCCGCCTACTACGATAATTTTTGTCACAATGACAATCCTCTACAAAATGAATAAATGGGGTTCGGCTCGATTACTCCAACCGATAAATTCTATGTATCTACTCGACCTTAATTCCAAAGGCTGCGGCTTATTTGATGACTGTGATAATAAGTAACAACAGCTCACTGAGTAGTTAGAGGGATTACAAGCAACAAACATTGGTTTGTCACTTTGCTCACGTGGATGAAAAAGGTGTCTACCTGAGAGGCAGAGCACAAATTATGGGCAAGTTTTATCACTTGCTCTCAATTTTTTTTGACATTTATCAAAATATTTTGCTTTAGAACATTATATATAGCAAAAAGATGACCGCAACAAAAATCCTTACCCACAATGAGGATTCGTGACTGATTAGTTAACGTTTGCGCAAACTCATCGATAAAATCTATATGTCTAAAGTAACACTTGCTAATTTAGATAAAAAAAACAGCACTCAATTGAGTGCTGCTTTATAAAATGGCGGTAATGATTAAGCGTTTTTAAACGCTTTCATTGCCTGCAAGTGTTGAGAGATCTTTTTGAACTTATGATTCTCTTTTTCGTCCCAGATAATTTCGTAGTAATCTTCTAGAGCGGAAGCTGTTTTCGTATTGTCGTGAATTTCATCTTCACGAGAAAGCACCACTAAACAACGTCCTTTGTTCTTCATACGATACTGAGCGACACACTTAGTCGCGATGTCTTCGTACTCTTCAGGACGATCAATTCGACCTACCATGTTGTTCTCAGGGTACAGATTAGGGTTGAACACCACCTGCTTAATCCCACATAAGAAACCAATACGCTCAGACCAAAAACCACCTAAACCTACACCACAAATGATTGGATGTGGATCATCGGATTGCTCTATCACTTTATGCACTTCTTTTAGCAAATGCTGCATATCGTGTTTTGGATGCAAAGTACTGTAGTTGATGAAGCGAACGTCATCATCAATGAATTGCAACTGCAGTATTTTTTCGTGATTGCCTGGGCTTGTTGAGTCGAAGCCGTGTAGATAGATAATCATTGTACCTCCCCCATTGAATATTGGTACGTTTTGATCAATCTAACACGAAAAACAAGGTTTTAAAGGGAAGACCTCTGAAATTATATTTTTCACTTCCTAAACGTGATCATAGCTACATAAAGTGTGACTCAGAGCCTCGGCTTCACGTAGATAACTGTCATCGCCCCAAAGCTGATGAGCAAGTAAATACCACAGCATCGCCATCATTTGGCTTCTTGGTAACCATGCATCTACCCCATCAAGCCAAGGTTGGGCATCATGGATACCTCGTAGCTGACAGTACTTGTTCACAGTTTCTGTAACTGGTAATCCGGCAACAGCAATGGTCAGCGTAAGATCAAGTCTTGGGTCCGCAAGCGCTGCGTATTCCCAGTCAATGATCTTAATCCCATCTTGGTTCTTCACAAGGTTATAGCCACCGAGATCAAAATGGCACAAAGAAAGTTCAACACTTGGAATGCTTGGGGCTACGCGCCACTCTTGATAAATCTTAGTGCAGAACTCTGTCTTATGAACCGCATCAAGTTGAAGCCAGTAATGGTCAACTCGAGCCGTATAGCTGAATGGTTGGAGAGGCAGTCGCGCGGTATTAACCAGATGCACCGAAATCAGCGTCTTCAGTAAATCATCCTGCTCTAGTCCTTCGTACAACGTCTCACCCGCGATCCATTCAACTAATAAGCCTTGCTCATTGACCACTATCGGACTTGGCCCGATATCTAGGCGTTCAATCGTAGACAGGACTTGATACTCTTCATGGCGAGAGATAAAGAATGCTTTGGTGATGGGGGTAATTGGACGCCAAACATAGGCGGTGCCATCAGCTAAAACCAATTTCCAACACCGATTAGTCAAACCACCAGTCAATGTCTGTGCTCTCATTGGAGGCTCAGAAAAGTAACCATCAAGAGAGCTCAAACTGGTATCAAGAAGCTTTGCTTCAGACCAAGAAAAAATCGCCATATTTATTCCCTATAAACGTCTTAATTTCCCTACAAAAAAGACACTGACCAAAAGCCAGTGCCTCTTCATTAATACCAATCACAGCAAATAACATGCACTGCGTTGAGGCATGACTAGCCAAGTAAACTTAATTAAAAGCCCAGTAAGCTTTTAGATTGTTGCTTACGGATTTCAGTCTCGTCAGCCCACTCAATCAAGCCAGACTCAAGGTCCATTAGGCGCATGGTCATTTTGTAGTATACGTCTTCGTCGCTGCCCGCTTTCTTAACGATGCTTGATAGGTTGCCGTACAACATGTACTGAGCACCAACCATTTTACCAAATTGAATTGCTGAGCTTTGATTTACAAGCTCATCATTGTTTTGGAAGTTCAATTGCTCACGAACAGACTCTACACGGTCCATATCAACGAAACGGAACTTACCAGAGTTCAGCATTTTAGTACTGATGGTGTCAGTGATTGACTCAGTATCGATGTGCTCACTTGTCTTGTTCTTGATTCGCTCTACGAACACGATTGGACGTTGCTCACGAGTAATGTAAGACACAGAGCCAGACGCCATCATGCTATCGACCATTTCACCCGCAATCGTTTGAAGGTCAGTTGAACCAAAATCGATTGTCGTGGTTTCTACTGATTGTGCATCACCGTAGCTTACCTTGTTTGAACAACCGCCTAAAATAACCGCTAAACCTAGTAGCGCAATGACACTCTTTTTCATTTTGTTTCCTTAACTAATCACGGAGCGGGGTTACCCACACTCTTAAATTTTTGTATTTTCGAATCCTTAGACCCGTTCATCTCGTCTTTGCTATAAAGCTTGGATCTACTCTAAATATGAGCGGTTCCAAACGAAAGTTTACTGCTCTCTGAACTGAACTCTAAACTGAGTCGCTTTCGGATTTACCGACACTTCCGACAACGAGATACTTTCAAAGCCACGAACAATCGCTTGCTTCCAAGGACCTTGCTTTAAATTGACCTCAAGACCAGCATCGTCGTACCAGTAAAAGCGATAAAGGATATGTTGATCGCCTTTATAGTTACTGTTTAAACGCACGATTCCTCTCGTGTGACCGTCGACGAGGTCAGTTCGGATATCTTCAACCTGTAAGCGGCTACCCAATACCTTATCACCAAAGAAAACGTTCTGAGTTTGACTATCTACCCTTACGCCAGCTGTATTATCAGCACAACCAGCCAGAGCCATAACCGCTGCTAAGCTCACTAACCACTTTTTCATTACAGCCTCCCTAGCTGTTTATGCCACATTGTTGCATTGTTTCCTTGTCGAGAAATCCACACCAAAGTGGTCTGTCCTTCTCGAATATCAAAGTCATACGTTTTATCACCCGCTTCTAACGTATATTGACCACTGTTCGCTACAAACGTGCTGGTCTTTATTTCCGCAGGTAAAGATTGCCAGCTTCGAGTGTCTGGTTGCTCTGTGAATGCATTCCAGACATTGAACAAAATGTTACCGACATCGTTACCTTGAGCTGCTTCTTTACGGATGCGGTCTTTCGCGACCACACGTAACGCTTGGCGAATAACAATGCTCGTCATACGTTCAGACAAATCGTTCTGAGCCATCGCATTCACATCCGTAATCAAATGCTCAGACAAAGGTTGCCCGCTGATTCGTAGCGCAGAAAAACGTTCTGCGTTTTGGCGCGGGTAATATGGCAGCGCCAGAGAATATATTGCGCCCTGATCGCGACTGTCATAAATAGGTAAATCTAATCGCCAACTGTCCATCGCTTGAACTGCACTTTGTTCTTGAAGCACAATTACTCGCCCTTCGCTTGCCCCTAACTTAGATGACTGTTTGTAGCGCTTTTTCAGTGTTGCTAAATCTTGTCGCATGCCTAAGCGAGCAGCTGTTGCCATGGTTCTATCGATGATTTCTTGGTTCTCAGGCATGATGGCCAAAGCACGTCGATAGTCCACATAAGCGCTATTCAGATCGTTAGATGCTTCGTAAAGCAGGCCAGACAAAAACATCAGATACGCATTTTGCACAGATTGCAGCTTTTTACCCGCATCAGGATAATTCGCAAGAATACTACCCACGTTGGCAGACAACCCTTGAGATTTTGCGTCGCTAGCAGCACTTTCTAACTCAGCTTCACGTTGTTTCTTGGCTTGTTCCTGAACTTGGTTAGCGCGACGCATTTCGATCACCGCACCTTCTAAGTCATTTTTCTTTAAATAATTCAGACCAAGATATAAATGCAGAAAGCCCAACTCATAATCGGCTGGCACATACTCGGTAATATTGTCATTCACAGCCAACGCGCCGACACTGGTTGCGCTGTCTGATACAGAGATCACCGCTTTACTTTGCTGATCTTTTACTGCCTGATCGGCTAGTTCGAGCGACGACTTACTCTCAGGATATTTTTGATCAAGTAGATTAATTCTACCTTTTTCAAAGTTATCAAGAATGTCACCTGCTACGTAATCTGGTAACTCTTGTTGAGCCGTTGAATAATCCCCAGACTTGACGGCTTGGTATATCTCATTGTTTTGCGCGCTGTAATGACTGAACAGGCTCCCTGCCGACATATTCGCACAACCCGCTGTCAACGCCGATAACAGGGCAATGGAAGCGAATCTAAACTGGTGCTTCACTTATCGTCTCCGTGCATGTTTAAAATGCCAACTTTGTTAAAAGGATCTTAAGCAAGTGGATACCTTGCTTTTTAGGCTCTACCTAATCGATGCCGATATTCAGACAACAGATAAAACTAAAAGTTGGCATACAAACAACAAATTTTTCAACTCGCTGTTTATGTTAATTAACCATTAACTTGTATTAACGAGATCATTAACTGTTTCGTTAGCTTATTAACCTTTTAATTAACTCATTAAAAGCGGGCCAAGCGGGCGGCCACCAACCAAATGCATGTGAATATGGTAAACCTCTTGGCCACCGTGAGAATTGCAGTTCACAATAAGACGATAGCCATCTTCTGCAATGCCTTCTTCTTTTGCTAACTTACGAGCAACAGTAAACATACGTCCCATCATTGCTTCATCTTCCGCTTCAACATCATTCGTTGTTGGGATCAGCTTGTTAGGAATAATTAGAATATGACTAGGGGCACGAGGGTTAATATCGCGAAATGCGGTTACTAAATCGTCTTGGTATAGTAGATCTGCTGGGATTTCTTTATTGATGATCTTACTAAAAATGGTTTCTTCAGCCATGTGTCTCTCCGATAAAACATTTATTTTTTAATGCTTTGAGTATGCGCTATGCCGCATCAAACCACAATAAACCTGCTTTAAAGCATAATAAAAAACACCGTTCAAATCAAAAAAAACACGCCTTACCTCTCAAGAACGGCATATTGGCTAGGACAAAGGACTATTTTTGACGTGTGCGTCATAAAATGCGTAAGCCGAGCTCAATAGAATTCTGATAATTTTGTTAGTTTTGTTTTGACCTGGTATTAGGTCCACATTTATTTAGGGAGAAAGTCATGAAGGGATCTGTGATCAAGCGTATGTACGCTGGTTTCGCACTGATCATCATCATGTTCGCAGTCACGATAACCATCATGATGAGCAGCATGAATCAGATACATAGCAATTTTGAGAGCGTCTCAAAAGTCTCATTGCCGCTGGTTGCGCTTTCAAACCAAACAAGTGTCCAATTACTTTCCGCTGACAAGTCATTTAAAGACTTCTTAACCACACAAAATTCTGAGCGTATGTCTGCAATGCGTACAGAGTTTGCTGCATCACAAAACGCTTTTTCTGAAGTTCTAGGTAGCCTAGAAACAGCAAGCCAAGACAATACCTCGCTCACTGAGCGCATCACGCAATTAAGAGCGATGGAAGAACGTTACTTCACCGAAGCAGATGAAGCGATGAACAATTATATCGCTATGTTTGAGGCGCAAGAGCAAGTACAAAAAGCATCACGTGATTTCCAACGCTTACATTCAGAATTGACCGTTGGCATGAAAGAGTACGTTGCCGACCAAAAAAGTATCTCTGTAAAAGTGATGGCAAAGAGCTACTTTATTAAACTACAAGACGCGGAGGTGATTACCTCGGATGCACTAGCAAGTTCTGATGTTGCCTTCGTACAAAAAGCCGTTAACCAAAACAAAAAGGCCGTTACCCACCTAAACTACGCGTACCGTGGCTTAGCGACACAATTGCCTGCGATAAAAAATGTTTTTGATGAATCGGTTAAAAACTTCACCAAAGACGTGGGGCAAAAAGGCGGTGTTTTAGATAAACATAATAATTATCTGAAAGCGAAAGAAGCCTTGTACATCAACATTGCTAATCTAGCCGTTGAGGTCGACCAAGCAATGGCGGTACTGGATTCTTTCAACGTCACAGCGGAAGAGCAACTCAACTCATCATTAGCAGATGCGAGCAGCATCTACGACAACGGTCTATTCAAAGCGATTGCAATTGGCATTGTTGTCACCGTATTCGCTGCAGCAATTGGTTACCACATTGCACATAGTGTAAGAGAGCCACTAACGCGTATCCTAGGTACATTAGAAGGCCTGACTGAAGGAGATATGACTCAGCGTATCGATATTCGATACGACAACGAATTCAGCCGAGTAAGCCGTCACATCAATACCTTAGCCGACAACCTGCACAATATTCTGGTGAAACTGAATGACGCTTCAGATGACCTAACCAATACTGCAAGCGTAAACCAAAAAACCTCTTCTGAGACACAGGCTCAATTGAACAGCCAGCGTGAACAAACAGCAACCGTCGCAACGGCAATGACACAAATGTCTCACTCTGTACAAGAAGTAGCAAACAGCGCGCAAAGCTCGTTAACTATGGTTCAACAAGTAGAATCGGCTTCTGAATCAGGTCGTCAGGTCATGAACACCAACATCAGTACCATCAATCAACTTGAGGTGCGCCTGACTGAATCCGTGGGTGCTGTAGGCGAGCTACAACAAATGAGTAGCCAGATTGGCTCTATCCTCGATGTTATTCGTGGTATTGCAGATCAAACCAACCTACTTGCACTCAACGCAGCAATCGAAGCCGCGCGCGCAGGTGAACAAGGCCGTGGATTTGCTGTCGTTGCCGATGAAGTCCGAGTACTGGCACAAAAGACAACTCAATCGACGTCTGAAATTGAGACCATGATCAGTAACCTACAATCAAGTTCTAAAACAGCAAGCAATGTGATTGAAAGCTGCATGAGCGATATGGATATGTCGGTTCAACAAGCTTCAAGTGCTAATAGTGCTATGGAAGAAATTCAGGCATTGATTCTAGAAATCAGTCGAATGAGTACGCACATTTCTCAAGCCGCGGCTGAGCAGAGTGAAACTTCGGGTGATATCGCGCGTAACATTGAAGACATCAACCAGATTGCTGATAAGAGTTATCAAGCGATGTCATCAATTGCAGAGGCAAGCCAAAACCTAACCATTCTGGCAAACCAGCAAGGCGATTTAGTTCATCAATTCAAGCTATAAGTAAACGAAGAACCAATAGATATTCACCTGAAATGTTGGGATATCTAACCCAATAGTGATAACTAATTGAACAAGGGCAACTTTTATCAAGGGTTGCCCTTGTTTTTTATGAGCTTTGTCATTATATGATTATAAAGGCTTGCTGCTTCCCGTTTTTCTTTCACCTTTATGAGCGAGCCGCTATTAAGGAATTTATATGGCTGTTCATGTTGGCATTATCGATCAAGACCCCATTCGGTTGATCACCCCACTACTCGACAACCGAACGATCAGCACTCACATCGTGTTCATCGGTGACAAAAATCAAATCAGTATCTATCAACGCTTAGACAGCGTTTTGCAGAAGCGTGATATTACGAGTGAATTTTTCGAGATTCCAACTATCGTAAACACCTCTGCAATTAAAGAATCGATCCAAAACCTTGCTGAAGACTTAAAAGCTAGGGGACAAGAAGTGAAGCTCAACGCAAGTTGTGGCCTTCGTCACCGCCTACTGTCTGTCTACGAAGTATTTCGTACTTACCACTGGCCAATCTTTGTTGTTGAACCAAACAGTGACAAACTGTGCTGGCTTTACCCGAATGGTAAAGAAGACGCACAAGTTCAAGACCGCATCACTATCGATGACTACTTAACGGTATTCGGTGCTCGTGGTGAATTCAGCGATGTACAACTGTCTCCGCAACTTGACCAAAAACTGTATGAACTGGGTGAGCGTTGGGCAAGTAATGCATTAGAATTAGGCCCAGGCCTTGCTACATTGAACTACCTTGCAACCACCTGCCGTAAAGAACAAAGGCTTGACGTGGGCTTGTCTGAGAAGCAACAAGGTTATCGCGAGCTGAACATGCTATTGAGCGATTTAGTCGAAGCTAAGATTGCCACTTATGACAATGGTATTTTGACGTTTGCCAATGAAGACGCGCGACGCTTCTCAAACGGCGAATGGCTTGAAACATTGGTTCATAGCACCGTTAAGCAGATCCAAGATGACATGCCGACCATTCAAGATCGCTCTTTGAATGTTCAGGTTTATCGTCAGCTCGGTGAGCGCGAAGTTCGTAATGAGCTTGATGTTGCTTCTGTAGTGAACAATAAGCTGCACATCATCGAGTGTAAGACCAAAGGTATGCGAGATGATGGCGATGATACCCTGTACAAGCTGGAATCGCTCAGAGACCTGCTAGGTGGCCTACAGGCCCGTGCAATGTTGGTGAGCTTCCGCCCTCTTCGTCATAATGACATCACACGAGCCGAAGATCTTGGCCTTGCATTGATTGGCCCTGACGAATTAAAAGATCTTAAAACACATCTCGCGGCATGGTTTACCGCCGCCGGTGGTGATGAAGATTTAGAGTGCTAATTTAAGAAACTCGAACATATCGAATTCTCAAAAAACAAAAAGGCGAATGACCGTTTAAGTCACTCGCCTTTTTTGTTTTCCAGCCATTTATCTGCTTCGCTCCATTTTCATCTTCAACTATCTATGCCTTTAATTTCTTTGCTCCATAAAAAATGGCCGCATCATTCGATGCGGCCATTTTCAAAATTTGAAGTCGTTTTAAGACTTAAAGCACTTAAAAACTTAAAAACTTAAAGCACTTTAAAACTAAAAGCACTTTAAAACTAAAAGCACTGTTACGACTTAAAGCATTTTACGAGCAGCTTCTACAACCACTTTGATTGAGCGCGCTTCCGTTACTTTTAGTGTCTCGTGATCAGGTATCTCTTTTTGAGTACGGTTGATGATCACACCAGCAACACAACCTGCTTTCAAACCAGAACTTGCACACATTGTTAGTAGCGTTGCAGATTCCATTTCGAAGTTAAGAACACCCATGTCTTGCCATTCTTGCATAGAACCTTGGAAACGCTTAACCACGCGACCAGAGAACGTGTCGTAGCGCTCTTGACCTGGGTAGAAAGTGTCACTTGAAGCGGTTACGCCCATGTGAACGGCTGCGCCTGATTCTTCAACTGCTGCTTTCATTGCTGTAGCAACTTCGAAATCAGCAACTGCTGGGAACTCCATAGGAGCGAAGTGCAGGCTAGCGCCGTCTAGACGAACAGAACCCGTAGAAACAATCATGTCACCCACGTTTACGTGAGGTTGGATCGCACCAGTAGTCCCAACACGTAGGAAAGTACGAACGCCAAGCTGAGCAAGCTCTTCAACTGCGATAGAAGTAGATGGGCCGCCGATACCTGTTGAACATACAACAACTGGCTTACCGTCTAGCTCTGCACGGTAAAGCGTGTATTCACGGTGACTCGCAAGAAATACGGGATTCTCCATCTCTTCTGCAATTTTTTGCACACGAGCAGGATCACCAGGAATGATCGCAAGAGTAGCACCGTTAAGATCTGCTTCAGTAACACCTAAGTGGAAAACAGCTTGAGACATAGTTCGCTCCTTTTGGCTTATTGGGCTTTTTACCCTTATTTAAGCTCATAGTAAATTCGTGGGGTACGAACACACTCTAACCAAGCTCATAATGAAATGAAGTGACGAGCATCACACCAATGATCGCAACAACATTTAAGGTTTCACTAAAAACCGATTGGCATCACAAAAATAAGCAATCCGAACGGCTGCGTTGCATACTAATGAGACAAAAAGCGCCTTTAACGTATGACCGCTAAAGGCGCTTTTATGCGAGATGCTTTTTATATAAGACGCTTTTAAAATTAAGAGCGTCTATGTCAGAGAGCTGAACTTAATCCGCTTTAGACTTGAATCGAAGCAGGCGCAGTGCGTTGAGTGTCACCAGAGCTGTCGCACCACTATCTGCAAGAACGGCAACCCAAAGCCCGGTAATACCAAGCAAACTGGTCACCAAGAACACACCTTTCAAGCCGAGTGCTAGTGCTACGTTTTGACGAATGTTATTCATAGTCGCTTGCGACAATTCAATCATCGCGGGCAGCTCAGTTAAACGGTTGTGAGTCAGTGCTGAATCTGCCGTTTCAAGTGCAACATCAGTACCACCACCCATAGCAATACCGACATTCGCCGTTTTCATTGCTGGCGCATCGTTGATGCCATCACCGACCATAGCAACGTGTGACTGTTGAGATAACTCTTCAACATAAGACACCTTGTCACTTGGAAGCAGGCTCGCTTTATATTGCATACCAATCTTGCTACTGATCGCTGCAGCGCTTCGTGGGTTGTCGCCAGTCAGCATGATAGATTGAATACCTAAGTCATTAAGTCGCTCAATCGCAAGCTTAGCATCACTGCGTAACGTATCTTGCCAAGCAATCAAACCAATCACTGTCGTAGCTTGTTCTGTTGACTCTTCTAGATCTTTAAGCTCAAAAGCAACCACAACCGTCTTGCCCTCGCCTTCTAATGCTTCTACCTGAGAAACCACATCGGGTCCAAGAGCGAACGTGACTTTAGACGGTGATAAAACCTGATACTTAACACCATCGACATCGCCTTCAACACCGCTACCAATCAGCGCTTTCTTGTTGTGTGACTCAGGGATCTCAACATTCAACTCTTTGACTTTAGCGACAAGCGATTGCGCCAAAGGATGAGTCGAACCCACTTCAATCGCACCCACTACGCGTAGCATTGCGTCTTGCTGCCAATCAGATAGAGGTTGGATATCGGTAACCTGAGGCTTCCCCTCCGTCAATGTCCCCGTCTTATCAAAAGCGATGGTTTGAATTTTACCAAGCTGCTCTAGTGCCGCGCCGCCTTTAATTAATGCGCCACGTTTCGCCGCTGCTGCTAAACCAGAAGTAATTGCAGCAGGTGTCGAGATAACCAACGCACACGGACAAGCAATCAACAATAGAGCTAGACCTCGGTAAACCCAGGTTTCCCAAGGCTGCGCGAACAGCAATGGTGGGGTGATGATGACCAACAGAGCCACTAACATCATTAGTGGTGTGTACCAGCGACTAAACTTATCTAGGAAACGTTCAAGCGGTGCTTTACGAGATTCTGCTTCTTCAATCAAGTGAAGAATACGGTCGATCGCGTTCTCACCCTGTTTTGACGTGATGGTGATACGAACGACTTTATCGACCACCACAGCGCCCGCCATGATGCTGTTACCTTCGATATGTTCGACAGGAACAGACTCACCCGTTAGCGCACTTTCATCAAAGCTTGCTGCGTCGGTAATCAGTTGACCATCAGCAGGTAAACGAGAACCCGCCGCCACTTCAATCACGTCACCAGGAACAAGTTCACTTACTCCAACGTCAACACGATCACCGTTGATAATCTTGGTGGCATTTTCTGGCACCAATGCCATTAGCGCCTGAACGCCACTTCTTGCTCTGGATGAAGCAAACGCTTCTAAGCGCTCACCAATCAAGAACAACAATAGAACCATCGCCGCTTCCGCAGTTTCGCCAAGGTACAAGGCACCGAGCGCGGCCACACTCATTAAGGTTTCGATTGCAAAAGGCGTACCTGAACGTGCCAACTGAACTGCTTTCTTGGCCACTGGATACAAACCAAGCAAACAGGTTACGGTAAACAAACCTTCACTTAGTTGAGGAGAAGTACTTTTCAACAGTGCTGCGAAGAGCATAGCGGCTGCAATCGCTATAATTTGTAAATTAGGTTGGATATGAGCTTGCCAAAAAGTCTCGGGGTGCTGTTTTTCTTTTTTAGAACCAACTTCCGAAAGGGGGAAGCCCGTTTTGATAGAGACCTGTTCAATGGTGTCGGCAAGACTTTCATTGTCGAATTGCACAACCAGTTTTTCGGTAGCAAAGAGAACCTTCGCTTGAATAACACCTTCAATGTTTCTAACGGCTTTCTCTATTTTTTTAGCACAAGCTGGGCAGTCCATTCCGGCAACCAACCAACTTTTAGAAAATTGGGCATTTAAAGTTTGAGTAGAGGACTGACTGTCTTCTTCTCCACTGTCTGAACCACAACAATCATCTCCTGACGATGAAGACGCAGTAGCAGAAGAGCTGCAACATGAAGATGAAGTACCTGCTGCGGTAATGCTTGAAATTTTAGGGCTAGAGCAACTTGCTCCAGTCGCTTGTGGTTGAACGTCCACTTTTGTTGAGCGGCACGCTGCGTGTTTTGCGCACATAATGTATCTCCTTAATACTCAAAAGCCTTGAGGTTGTTGCTCATTCACGAGCAACAGAGCCTTAAGTACAACAAAAGTATAAACCTTGGAGATAACTCCAAGGTCAAGAACAAATTGTCCAAGGCTAATAAGAAATTTACAAACCAACTAATCTATATTGGAGTGTCGCTGTTATTGCGACTTGAGCTCTTTACACTCTTCTCTGTTCGCCGATACATCATCAATAAGAACCGCATCATGTGAACAGAATGGTTGAGTATTCAAGCTGACTATCGACACATCGTCTTCTACAGGATCAACTTGGGAACCTTGCATAAGCTCGGCAATATGATAGCGAAGCACTAGGGTACCGAGTATTCCGAACAAAACATTGCCCAAGGCTTGCCCGTACAGCACACCCAATGCGCCATACCATTGCGAGCCTAAGTAAACGAACGGCAATGTACCGAGAGTGGCTTTACCCAGATTCAGTGCTGTCGAGTAAAGCGGTTTACCTAGGTTATTAAAAGACGTGTTGGCAACAAACAGTGCGCCGTTGAAGGTGAAGGTCAACGCTACATAGGTACAGAATGCGGCAACAATAATTGCTGCATCACCTTGTAGGCTAAAGCCTTGGATCACATAGTCTTGGACAAAGTATAAGAGAATACAAACGGCGATGGTGTACGCCGTAGTGACCAACAATGAGTTGTTGAGTGTTTCTTTTACTCTGTCCATTCGCTCTGCACCAAAGTTTTGCCCAATGATAGGGCCCACAGCGCCAGACAAAGCAAAGATAACCGCAAAACAAACCGGCGTCAGACGACCTATCACGGCAAAGCCCGCGACAAAATCCTCTCCGTATTGTGCAATCCCCGTCGTTACAATCGCATTACCGATAGGCGTTGCGGTATTGGTGATAATAGCAGGCAGCGCAATAGCCAATATTGGTCGAATATTAATGCGCCATTGTACAAGAGAAGGGGGAGCCACCAGCTGGTGACTGCGAATCAAAGGGTAAAGCGAGAAAAAGAGCACCGAAAAACGAGCAAAGACAGAAGCGATAGCCGCCCCTTCGATGTTCCAACCAAAACCAAAAATAAACAAAGGGTCGAGAATCGCGTTAACAATGCCGCCCGACAAGGTCGACCACATCGAACGTTTGGCATCCCCTGCGGCTCTCAAGCCTGCACCCGCAGCCATCGCTAGCGCTAGAAATGGCCCGCTTGGCAATAAGATCTGCAGGTAAGCTTGCGCCCGCTCTGCGGCAACCCCCTTTGCACCAATCGCAGCAAGCAGCTCTGGGATATAGGCGAACATCACCGCAGTAATCGTCAAACTGATGACAAAAGCGGTCAGCATAATACTGGTGGCGAGGTTTCGAGCGTGTTCTTGATTCTTTGAACCAATAGCTTTGGAAACCAACGCACCCATAGCAATAGAAGTACCGATCGAAACGGAGGTAGAGAAAAATGTCAGTGTGCCTGCAAAACCAACAGCCGCGGCCAATTCGACTTGTCCCAACATACTGATGAACAACATATCGAGTAAATCGACCACGAATAACGCCATCAAACCAACAGAGCCAGCCCCCGACATCACCAATATGTGGCGCATCGTTGAACCTTCTACAAACTTCGCAGTTTGATTTGACATGAAACCTCCAAAAGTTGGAACACCACAAAATAAAGCTCTATAAGCTAGTCAGCCACAAACTAGGGATCTACAAAAAAGATCCACCAAGAAAAGCTCTACAAAGAAAAAAGGCGCTAGTGCGCCTTTTCAATTGAGGGTATTGAGAAAAATAATCGTTCTTAACACACCACTATACATGATGTTTAAAACTATACCTGATGTTTAAAGCATTCATCTAAGTTCTTGCCGATTGCTCTCAAAACATCGGTTCGAGTGATCATTCCCACTAGCTTTTTGTTATCGAGTACTGGATAAGCTTTGGGTTTTCCAACTTGCATCATATCTGCCAATTCAATAATGGATAATTCTGGTGATACCGAGAGAACTTCTTGGTACATACAATCACCTACAATATGCGTGTCTTGGCAGAAATAGCTCACCTTCACTAACTTCTCGAGTAAATCTTGTTCAGAAAGGAAACCAATCACTTGTTCATTATCATCAATGACTGGACCACCCATATGATGGCTGCGCATTACTCTGTCTAACGCGAGACTTAACGGCATATCAGGAGTGAATGTCACAACCTGCGGCGTCATGTAATCTTTCACTTTAATAGAATGCATTGCGTTCTCCCTAAAATACGTTTTGTTATCGATTTTTCTATCGTGTTACCTTAATTGTTGTCTAAAATCTTGATTTTACTAAATGGATTTCAACAATTTTATTGATAGGCAAAACCTACCAAAGCAAAAAACGAGGTAACAAAAGGCTTGCACGCATGCCTATGAAGCAAAAATTTAAACACCGCTTACAAACTCTTACCTTTGATTCCTCCCATAAGCTAGCCTGAATACATAAATACTGTAACCTTCATCACACTAATAATAAAAAACTCAACTTAGGTAATTTATGCAACACGACAACAACATGTACGCGTATGTTTATGCAGACAACGAAGGTACAGAGAACACACTTATCGCTACTGTCGACAACCAAGAAAAGCCCCTAATCTCAAGTTGTTTTAATGAGATAAAGCGCATGTCTAACTTAGCTATTGATCTTGCAGCAGAACACAACTTGAAAGTGAAACTGGTTGAGTACGGAAGAGAACAAGAGATCGACTTCGGCCTATTCCTAAAATAGCGCAGCCATAACACATGTCTTGATCGACAAGCTCAAGCAGCATGTTCAACAGCACAGAACACCGTTGTAGTAACAAGTTATGAGCAGGCGATCACCTTGACCATGATCGCCTGTTTTATTCAACAGCGAATACCAACCACGATAGATGCCCAAAAAACACGCACAAAAAAGGCCAGCATTCGCTGACCTTCTCATTCACGGTTTAAATCGCTATACGTTATTTGCTAACTCTTAAAGACTGGCTAGTAGCGACTAACGAGTGCAATAGGCTTCCCACAAACGCGCTGCCTTTGAGTAAGCTTCAGCCTTATCGTGCGTTTCTGCGAATAAAATTGCCGTCATACTATCCACAACACTATTCGCCATCAGCTCCATCTCATCTTCCGGTGTACCCAGTACACATTCAGAAGGTAGAGGCAGCTCAGCATTCATCGTGCCTTCCCAGTAGAAAGATTCCACCTTTTCAGGAGAACTCATCCAGACAGTTTGGCTTACCTTGGGGTTGTATTCTGATTCGCCATTCATGCCTTTAAATGAAATCACCGAGTGGGATTTATTGCCAATCACATGCTCAACTTCTGCATGAAGCTGTGGGAATCCAGGGTGAAAGCTGCCACGCAAGCCTAAACGTCCGCCACCAGGGTTCAACGCACGAACAACGGTATTAATCGGAGTTCTCAGTCCATAACGATGTTTCCAACCAATCATAGTTTGAGCTTGTGGGGCGAAGTTCGCCAAAGGCAAGTAAGCAATACCATCGGCTTCTAGAATCTGCTTTGCGTCTTGCGGATCTTGCGCGCTGCGAACACCGACACATTCTAAATACGTCTCGACATGCGTACGACCACTTGGTTTGTCCATGTAGCCATGCATTAATACTTTATAGCAGTTGTCAGCTAGAATTTTTGCTGCCAACAAGTTCCAAGGCTTTCCACTGGCGTTATCGTTACGCTTACCTGCATAACACGGCCAATCGATATCAGCACCTAAGTCTGGCACTCGAGATTGAAACGCTTTTACAAAGCCTGCGATCTCTTCATTGGTTTCATTCTGCACACGAATCAACATCAGTAGCATAGCCATTTGGTCGTCACCGACCTCTCCGCTTAAATACTCATCCATGATGCGGTAGGCTTGTTCGAACGACAAAGGCTTACGACCTCTTTCCCCTCGTCCAACTGTACGAATACACTCTAAAATACTACTCATTGATTGTTTATTCTCTTCCGTTGATATCAATAAAATTCGAATACGTTTTCGATTCTATGACACCCGCTGTTCATTGCAAAGCGATTCAGGTGCTAGCGTGCTAATTACCAATACACTGATTGGTATTCTAAAAGTAAACTTACTGGTGTAAAATTAGCGTATGCAATGCTAACCGCGACATATTGAGTAATATCCAGATGACGGTAAAAAAACACTAAGCCAAAGAAAACGTGAATCTATCGTGGCCGCTGCCATCGCAGAGTTCACCGAGCATGGCTATAAAGCCACCAGCATGGATAAAATATCGAGCCGCGCGGAAGTATCAAAGCGCACGGTTTACAACCATTTTGCCAGCAAAGAACTGCTACTGGATGAGATTTTAGACAGCATTTGGAGCAAAACATTAGCAGCGACTCAGTTCCCCTATCAAGCCGAACAACCGCTAGATGAACAACTTACCTCTATAGCCAACCAAGAACTTGAGCTTCTCGAGTCTGAAGGTTTTATCGACTTATCTCGCGTACTGTTCTCTGAATATTTTCATAACGCAGAACTCGCGCATCAAGCGATGGAAAAATATTCTCAAGCAGAAAGCGGCCTGACAACATGGATAAAAGCGGCATTGGCTGATGGTCGTTTGGTTGAACTCGACCCATTGTTTGCATCCACTCAGTTTATCGCCCTGTTGAAATCTTTTGCATTTTGGCCACAGATCATTGGTCATGCGCCCTCTCCGGATAAGCAGCACAAACAAATAATCATTAATTCCAGCGTCGAGATGTTCCTTAAACAGTACCAAGCTTAATAAAAGTTGAGCTCTGCTAAGTTTTGTTGGGTTTAATTAGAGATGCGCAAACGAGTGATGTATCATGCGCTCGTTTCACGCTTTCTTGTTTAACGGTTGCAGAATGTGATTCATACCAACCTTAATTCGGACACAAAGACCAATATTTCATGCCAAAGTTGATAAGCAAAATTTGGGTACATGCTTTTATGCTATTCGCTATGTTAGTGGCCACCATCAGTGTGGACAGTATCGCGAACGCCAATGCTATGCAGGTGACTCCAAATCTATCAACCTTATCGCAGAACACCGATTCCTCATTCGACACCAGTGACTCATTCCCATATTCCAGCGCGCAACCCAATGTGGAACACCACTGCTGTGGCTCTGTATGCTTACTTAAAATGCCACCGTTGATTGTGTCAGAGTCTTTTGATACCCAAATTGGTTCATTGGCTTTGATCGAGAAAGAGCCTTCACACAAGGCAATCATGTCGCCACAAGCTCCTTACCGCCCTCCTGTTTCTTAATTGTTTGTCCCTGTTTGGCAACGCTTGCCAACGTATTACTAATACAGCTCTATCGCTGTAAACAATGACATCCAAATTTAGGAAATAAACACATGAAAAAGCTATTTAGCCTATTCGCAGCTCTGATCATGAGCGCTTCAATTAATGCCGCTCAGTTTGAAGAAGGTACTCACTACAAGATCCTCGACGTAGCGAAAGCAGATAAGCCTGTCGTTACCGAGTTCTTCTCGTTTTACTGCCCTCATTGCTACAAATTTGAAGGCGTCATTGAGTTCCTTAAACAAGATCTACCAGAATCAGCAAGCTTTCAAAAAGTGCACGTAGCGTTTATGGGCAACGACATGGCTGTGCCTATGGCAAAAGCTTACGCGACCATGATTGCACTCGACGCTGAAGACAATATGGTTCCAGCAATGTTCGCCAAAATTCACGAGAAGCAACAGACTCCAAGAAACGAAGCGGAACTGCGCCAGATCTTCATTGATAACGGTGTCGATGCGAAGAAGTTTGATGCGGCCTACAACGGTTTCGCAGTTAACTCAATGCAGAAGCGTTTTGATAAGCAATTTGATGCGAGCACATTAACTGGCGTTCCGGGCGTATTAGTTAACAACAAATACATCGTAAAACCGGATCAAATCAAGAGCTACGAAGAGTACAACCAGCTGGTGAATTACCTTCTAACGCTTTAATCAAAAGCAATAATCTTTAAAACCTCAAAAGCCAGCGACCTGTTCGCTGGCTTTCTTGTCTATACAAGTGAAGTGAACGCGCGATGGCACGCTCGAAGATCATTCAGATCGCCCTTGAATACACGTCAGAATAACTGTTCACTGGCATCCGCCGTTATTTCTCATATACTGCACCCTATTACGTCATCCACTACTCTGTAGTACTCAAAATATTAGTACTCGAACATTGGGCACCTTTATGATTATTCTGACCACTAACTTTGGCGACATCGAAATTGAACTTAACCTTGAGAAAGCGCCAGTAAGTTCAAAAAACTTCCTTAAATACTGCCAAGAAGGCTTCTATGAAGGCACCACGTTTCACCGTGTGATTGAAGGCTTTATGATTCAAGGTGGTGGACACACTATCGACATGACAGAGAAGCCAACACACGCACCTATCGTCAATGAAGCAAATCGTGGACTAAAGAACGTGATTGGCTCTGTGGCAATGGCTCGTACTGATGCTCCACACTCCGCAACGGCGCAGTTCTTTATCAACCTTGACGACAATGATTTCCTTGACCATACCGCGACCAGCAACGCAGGTTGGGGTTACGCAGTGTTTGGCAAAGTATCGGCAGGCATGGACGTGGTCAACAAGATTGCGCTTGCACCAACCACTACTCGCTGGGGACACGAAGATGTACCTTGCGAAGATATTGTGATTGCCAAGGTCACGATTCGCGATTAATTCAAAATTAGCAGTCAATTCGCTTTTTTATCAAATAACGAAGCAATGTTGGTGCTAATTGCATTGGTATTAGTTACGATGACAATAGTTGTAATGTCATCATAAGAATTAGGTACTGACGGATGTCACAAGAATTTGATAGACAAAATAGCTTTGGTTGGATGATCAACGTGATCGCCAATAAAGCGAGCAAAGATTTCGACACAGAATTGAAAGAACATGGCTTAACCATCGCGCTCTGGCCAACCTTGATGTGCCTATGGGAAGAGGAAGGTATTACTCAGCGTGATATCGCGGCAAAGTCCAAAGTCGAGAATTCAACGACGACTCGCACACTAGACAAGCTAGAAAAGCTTGAGCTGGTTGAACGCAGAGCCGATCCAAACAGTCGTCGTTCTTTCAGAATCTACTTAACGGAAAAAGGGAAAGCACTCGAAGAACAGTTGATTCCAATCCCTACTCGTTTAAACAAAGAACTGATGAATGAGTTGGACGCTGAAGAACAACAGCAGATGATCAAGCTACTTCAAAAGATGGTCGCAGCAATCTGATCTTACTGTGACCGGAGCTTACTGCTAGTACATGCTTAATGAGCTATAAACATGCGCTAACAACCAACGAGCACTCGGCCTTGCGCCGAGTGTTTTATTTTCGTATCGATTATTGCCCTATCGTTATAGATCAATATACTAATCCCAATAAGAGTATTTAATTGGCGTGATATTGAAAAGGAATACAATGAAAGGAATATTATTGGTTCATCGCGGCTTTCCGGGGAAAGCCGCTTTTATCTTCAAGAAAAAGTAGTCTGTATCTCGATAACCATATCCCATTCGCTTGATTAGCTTTATCTTGTTGTTTATCCCTTCAAGCGTGCAGGTGTTTAACGGATAACTTGCCGATGCGATAACCCCGTGAAGATATGGTCTGAGTTTTCGTGCGAACTCTTTTAATGGCTTAATCCCACTATCTTGCACTTGTTCCCACCACGTGTCCCAGAGCCCCTTAGCGTGCCCTTCTGATTCACAATACCAAAGCTCTTTGAGTTGCGCTCCGAGTATATAAGTGGTCATTAAGTCCTTATTGATATTCAATATTTCAGTAAGATAGCTATCTTGGCGCGTATTTAAGTTACCTCTATTTTTCAACAGTACCCAGCGTGAGCGCTTCACCCATTGTCTCGCTTTTTTATCTTGCTTGAGTTTGTTGGCTTGGTCGACTCTGACTCTATCCATCACCTCACGACCGAACTTAGCGACAACATGGAACAAGTCGTAAACGATTTTTGCGTTCGGGCAGTGCGCTTGAACTTCAAGGTCAAAAGCCGTATTCATGTCCATCGCGACCGCCTCGATATT
>NZ_JBFRQW010000055.1:0-4218 GCF_041472735.1 Vibrio sp. 10N.261.46.E11 | reverse complement strand
TCTAACTGGAGCAGATCAAGACATCATCAAGAGATGGTTACACACAGCCTTAGTAAAACGATTATTCGGTGGCACATCCGACTCTGTTCTGAGCCAAGTTAGAAAAGCCTTTACTTCAGATGTTACACTTGCTCCTATTTCTAGTGACCTATCCACCTTCCCTGTTGAAGCAATAAACAAAGAAATAAGAAAAGACACAGGGATTAGTGATGAATTTATTGAAGAGCTACTAAACACTCAAGTCGACAACAAATATGCATTTTCCTTACTCGCTCTTTTGTACCCAAACCTTGACTACAAAAATAACAATTTTCATAAAGATCACCTACATCCAACAGCACAATTTAACGAGCTTAATGATGAAGACAAGTACACTTATGGTTGGGATGTGTATAACTCGCTAAAAAACTTACAGATGTTAGATGCCAATCAAAATATGTCCAAGAGCGATAAAACACTAACAAAATGGGTTGAATTAGAAACAAAAGAAAGGGATAGAACTGCCTTCTTAGTTGATCATCATATTCCTAATGTATGTTTGAGTATTGACAAATTCGATGAGTACATTACAAAACGAACTGAAATCTTATCTTCAAAGCTAAAAGAACTTTTAGTTTAGCTATAGGTTAAGATTAACTTACCTATCGTAAAAGATTAGTAGCCACTCTATATAGAGTGGCTACTGAAAAAATTACTATCCTTTACTCAAAATGGACTGGATCACTTTAAATTTTTTCCATTCAAATTCATCAAATTTCATTGTAAGTTTTTGATTCTCCCCTTTATCATAATAATCAACGATACTACTGGGAACTCCATAATCACTAGCTAAACGACCTTTTTCAGAAGTTGCATTGTATTCAAGTTTAATCAATAATTTATCAATACCCATATTGTCATCCATATTATTATTTAATTTATTTGACATATAGTACTTATACATAATATTGAATACACCTAGGTACTTAACCAATTGATATTTTAGCGTATTAAATACAAACTTAGACGAATCTCTCACAGCTTGATCAACAGTGATACTTTTTCCATTTTTATCAACTCTAGATAAGTTGTATCTTACTGTCCCAGAGAAACCTTCTGAAAGGTAAGCGGATAAAGCGTATATCAAGGTTGAGTATACTTTCCCTGCATTAGAGCCTCTTTTGATTGGAGTTTCATTATTTACAAGGAAGCTGAGATTATCATTTGTAATAATAGGATTGATTACAGTAAGAACCGTCTTCAAACCATCGAAGTCAAGTGACAAGCCTCTTTGGAGTTGAGAAACTAATGTTGAAATATGCTCATGCTGTTGCTCTGAAAGTAACATTATGCGATCAAAGACTGTCAGTTTATCCGAATATGAAATAACTTTGTACATTTGCATAACCTGATCTGGAATGCCACGTTCTTTCTGCTTTGCTAATAGCTCCAGCCTTTTTTCAATATCCCCGGCTGTCAAAAACTCATCATCAGTTATGAAGTAATCTATTTCGTTTTTCGTCGACTCACTATCAAAGTTCTTATGTCTTATTTCATCATCTTCGCCATTAATTATGTCGTTAAACTTTTTATCTAAGACTAGTACTCTACCACTATAGTGGTGTAGAAAACGGCCAGCTCTACCAGCAACATTCTTAGCATCAAATTTTTTAAGGATCTTATTACCCTTGGTTGCATTCAAGACCAAAAGGTTTTTTGCTGATGTATTAACACCTTCGGTGATCGTAGTAGTGGTAACTAGTGCGTCTAAATCTCCCTTGTTAAAGAATTCAACTATTTCTTTTTGTATATACTTGGGAACCAGACCATGATGTATACCAATTCTATTTTTTAGAGATTCAATTACAATCCAATTTTCAAAGTCAAACTTATCTGATAAGTGCGAGATGAAAGAATCTAGCTCTAAAGAAATTTTACTATCAGTTTCAACAGATTCGGAAATCACTCCCTTTGCATACTTTTCGGCCATCCCTGGACCTTTAGAATACAAAATTACATTTTCACCACTATATCTAATATCACTAACTATTTTTGCTAGTTGTTGGCTCTTATTTTTTTTACTATACCCTTTTAAGTCAATCGTTAGCTCATCGTCAATCTTTATAAGCCTATTTCCTATCGACGTATGTGTTTTATTTACTATTTCATATTTATTGTAGTCAACAACTGTGAAACCATTGCTTTTCAAAAAAATGTTAAATGATTGATTTATATCGGAATTAATTTCACTTGGTAACTCAATATACGGACCTGCCAATAAAACATTAGAACATTTTTTTAATATACTTTGTAATGCAACTCTATAAGCAGTATCTCTTTCATTTTCTATATTAATAGAGTCAATCACAAAGTCATTATCAAGTTTATATATTTCGTCAACAAAAACAAAATCTATATCAATATCTGAATGTTTATCCATAAACGACAGATAGCGCTCTGGCGTAAATACAAATATATTGCTATCGCCAATTTCGTTAGCATCACTCAATGTATGAATATCAAAATTATCTTTAAAAAACTGATAAGAAGGTGATAATATTAGCTTTTCGTAATTTTCTGAAAGTAATGCAATTGTTGGGAATATGAGAATTATGTTTCGATATTTCATTCTCTTTATTATCTCATATATTAAATATGTTTTCCCAAATGATGTTGTGGCAGAAAGAAAAAACCTGTTATCACGATCTTCGTTAAATAGGCTAAGTACCTGTTTCTGATATTTGTGTATTTTTACATTCTCATCAACATATAATGTACTTTCATATATATTAGATGACAATGTGTTTAAGTCAAAATTATTTATCTTGTCTTCATGGCCAAACTTCCCGACCATCAAGTCATAATAATGAGGTATCCCACACATATTTGATATATACTTTAGAAACTTCAGGTCTGAGTTTGTCAAATCCTGTTTCTTTATACGATCAAAATATCCACAAATATTTTTTATGAAAAGTGGCTCATCCATAGTACCTAACTGGTAGTCATTTACTGATTTTATGATAGAAGAAGCTTCTTCGAATCTATCCACGTTATCACTTCCTCTTTAATTTGTTTTACGTTTCCGACAGGCATGAGCATAAAAAACAACTCGTAATCAATAGATAAACTATATGTCTTTTTTGAAAATTTATCGTTTATATGTTTAACTGTCTTTCGTATTTGGCTTTCTAAATCTGAGCAGTCAGATGGGTAAATCAACAATACTGGATATACTAGCTTCATATTGTGTTTTTTAACTTCATCTATAATACTTATACTTGGTTTTTCAATCCACGAGTCTATTACTGACTCTAGTTTACTTCCTTTTACACCAAGGTTATTTCTATGATTTACCATCGCTAGAATATTGTCTTCAAGATAACCATCTGAAAAAGCTTTATCCATGCCTTCTATAGCTGATTTAGCTCCGCTATCTAACGTTACTCTAAATTTAACTTCACCAAACCATAACTCTATTTTTTCTTCACCTTCGATTAAATGATATGAGTCATAACCTTTGGTTTCTGAATTTTCAAGTGGGTTATAAAAATACCCTCTCGAAATTAGAGGGGAAGACTTATAAAATTGACATAACATCAAGTAAAGTAATACTTCACCATAGAATCCATATTTAATCTTAGTGCCTTGAGTTTGATATTCTTTATACTTTATCTTAGTTTTCAAGGCTACGTTTAATAAAGATGCTAGTTCACAATCCTTTAACTCAAATTCATTAAATGAATATTCAATTATTGAATTGTAAATAATCTCTGAAAGTGCGTTATCAGAGACACACTCAAACACGTCATCTTCTGCAGTACTTAGTTTTATTGAATCCAAATCAAGTTCACTGTGTGGTAACTTGAATTTAAGGAAAATCGTTTGTTTTAGTAACTCTCGTAGGGAATTTCTCACACTACCTCTTTCAGATATCAAGCTATAACATGAGAACATATTAATTGAATTGCATAAAATGTCATAGTGTGAGATCAAAAAATATTCATATTTTTATATAGTTAGAGGTTTATACGAAGAAGGTATAGGGCAGTCGCCAGTTAAGTTGCATTCAAATGAGCACTAGAATGCATATGGAGAGATATTTAGATAAGTTCGTTATGTTGGCATAGCTAGCGTTGTTAAACATTAGACATTTTTCAACGTTACTTAAAATGTAGCAAGATTTCATTGGAGCTATATCTATCGATAGCCTTTTTAGTGGTTCATCGCGGCTTTCCG